>JAFCBW010000029.1 GCA_017610525.1 Candidatus Nanohalarchaeota archaeon
AAGGCACCGATTCTTTGTTTCATCTTCATAAACCGATGTTTCCATGACGACAACCGTCTTGGGTCTCATCTCTTTTATCTTCCTCAGCGCCTCAATCCCATTAAGCTTCGGCATTTTTATATCCAGAAAAACAACATCTGGCTCTTCTTCTTTGACCTTTGCAACAGCTTCCTCCCCGTCGCCTGCTTCAATGACATCATATTCCGCAACAGCGATATAGCTTTTGAGAGTTCCTCTCATCATAGTTGAATCATCAACAATGAGCACTTTTTTCTTTTTGGCACCTGCGGATTTCACAGCAGCTTTATTCTTTCCAGCATCATCTTTTTCTACCTTTTCTGAATGCTGTTCTGTGACACGGGTTACAGCCCCCGTATCTGATTTAATTACATTTCCAAGGTCAATAAGTATCAACAGGCGCGTATCAAGCACACCAACACCCTGTATATAATCAGCATCTATTTTCTGTGTGATAATCGGCGGAGCAGGCTCGATTTTATCGCCTGTGATTCTCAATACTTCGTTGCAGCTATCCACCACCATGCCAATCGTATTTCCTTCTATTTCTGTTATGAGTACGCGCGTGTTCTTGTTCTTTTTCTTTACTGCAAGCCCGGCCTTCTTTGCAAGATCAATCACAACAATTATTTTCCCACGCAAATTAATTACACCCAGTATATAGTCCTCTGTCCCGGGTATTATTGTAACATCTCCCATCCGGATTATTTCGCGCACATCGTTGATATCCACGCCAAATTCTTCTGAGCCTATCATAAATACGACCAGTTGGCGCTCAAAAAACTGTCTCTCAGTATCCAATTGCGTATCATTTAGATTTTCTGCCATTATCTTCACCTGTATTATCTTTATTTGAGTATGCGGGAATTCCGCACATGTCTATACTTGCTGGATCCACAGCACTCAATAGAGTAGCGAAATGTTCAGCATTTCAATTTATGCTTTTCCTTAAGAAAAGCGACCTGTCATGCACGACGGGATCAAACAAATGCCTGACTCCCCCGGGCAGTTCCTGGGTCTGCTCAACAGCAAAATAGCTGTTGTCTGCCATGGACTCATGAAACATCTTCACTACGTTTTCCCGCTCTTCATTGTGAAAATGCAGCAAAACATTCTTGCATAACACCAGATTGAATCCGCAGGCAATGGAATTGAATGACAATAAGTCATGCTTTTGGAACTCAACTGCCGCGCGAATCTCAGGCTTGACCTGGTATGTTTTTTTATCTTCAATCACGTCGAAAAATTCGTTAAGTATTGTGCTATCAATTCTTGCGACCTCCTTGTAAGAGTAAATCCCATCTCTTACCATATCACCGAATTTGCCTGACTCAGCGTCATGATCTGAGGCGCATATCTTCACATTCCTGAACATGAAAGGTCCCATGTTCTGCCTCAGCATAATCGCAAGAGAGTATGCTTCCTGGCCTGCGGCGCACCCGGCATCCCATATTCTTATGTACCGGTACTTCTTTAGCTCAGGCAGGGCATGGGCTATAATCATGCTAAGCATGCTCCTATCCCTGAAAAAGAATGTGAATGCCATGTTCAACTACTCCTCTGCGCCTGCAATGACTTCAAAGGCTTCAATTTGTGATCTCTTTTTTCCATATATAATTGCCATCCTTATTATCTGTAAATCCCAGTTTTTCCCAGAAAAGCATAGCGGTGCTTCTGACCCTGTCCGCTAGTATCATATCGTACTTTTCCTTGCAGAAATCAATCACTTCCCGGGCATATCCGTTTCCCTCGAATTCAGGGTATATCATAATCGAGTGCATAATAATCTTTTGCCCGTCAACCATCACTCTCGCTTTCCCTATCCTTTTACCATCCGCTTCAATATTAGTCCATGTGTAATCAGACACCCTGTTAAAAGCAGAATCATCAATGAGGATTACCCTAAACTGCTTTTTTCTCTTCCTGTAAATCCTCTCGGGACATTCAACGCGAATCCTCTCAAACATATTCCCCGGCGCTTCAGATTCCGGGTTCCTCTGCTTTGGGTCCATCACTAAAATCCCACCAGGCTTAAGCGCCCTGCAAAACATCTCATAAGCATTTCTCTTCTGCCCTATGCTGAAATACTCAAAAACATTTTTGCATGTTATCATATCGAAATCTGATTTAATCGGGCCATCAGTTAAAATGTCATGCATCATAAAAACAACTTTTCTTCGCAATTCCGGAATTACTGTGTACTGCCCGGTGCCGGATCGCTTCATGTATTTTTTTATCAGGCCCATGTTTTCTTTGTTGGTTATGACCGCATTCACCTCGCTTTCAGTATACTCACCGTTTTTTATTCTCTCTTCAAACTCCGATTCAATGTCAGTGGCATATATGATTGTATTGGCAAATTGCCAGTTACTGAACTGTTCGGCAAGTAAAATCGCTATTGTAAAAGGCTCCTGGCCAATGGAACAACCTGCGCTCCAGACCTTTGGGGATTTACCCCACGAGGTAACATTCTCTATGCCTTTCTCTATGCCTTTCTTGTCCCTGAAAAAATAAGATATGGTTCCGGTTCTCATTGCCTGTCGCCTTAAATTTTAAATATTGTGTGAACTGCCTGTTTTTTGCCTGCTCTTTCTTACATTCATAAGAGTCTTTCGTATAACCTGATTGCCATTTCCGATTATTGCAGCATCGTGGCCCGGGTAAATTGTCTTTATATTTTTCTTTGCAAGTTTTTCAAGTGCCATAATAAAACTACCCTCATAGGTCCCACCGCAGGTCTTTATGTCAAGCGGGGTGTCGCCTGAAAAAAGGACCCCGCCCGCTTTGCAATAAATACATATTGAATCATTGCTGTGTCCGGGAGTATATATTATCTCAAATGTTTTGTCAGCAATCCTGATGAGTTCACCATCCTTCAAATGCCTGTCTGCTCCTTTGAAGCTTGGATGAGCGCATACCACAGGACCAAATGCTTTCTGTATCTCTGGCAAAAGCCCTGTATGGTCATAGTGGCTGTGTGTCAGTATGACCTGATCAACCGGCCTTTTCCCGACCCCTGTCGAGCGGTTCTTTATTGCAGCTACTATGGAAGAATCCCTGCCGACATCTATCAACGTATTTATATCATCTATGGCGTTCCAGTCCCCGAGCACAAGATAAACATGTGAGGTGTAGCAGGAACTTGCAACTGTCAGGTTTTCAATTTTCATCTGTCAAAAACACCTCTTGTAATTTACAGTATTGACTGCCAAAAAGCACTCACAATGCCTTTAGGCAGGTAGTTTCTGGTAAATCTGCGCGTTTGAAACAACCCGCCTGAATTTATGATCGAACCGGGAGGGCATCTTCTGCGTCTGCTCCATAACTAAAAAGCCACCTGGCTCAAGTGCACCATAAAACATCTCTATAACCTTTATCTGCTCTTCCTGCTTAAAATGCAAAAGAACATTCTTGCATAAAATGAGGCAGAATCCGGTTCGCAGAGCATTGAAACTTAATAAATCATGTTTTAGGTATTCTACGCGATCTTTTATCTCCTTGCTCAAAACGAAATTGCCGGGTTTATTGTCGAGCAAAGAGAAATACTTCTCAAATATTTCCTTTGGTATCCTGCCAACCAGTTCCCGGTCATATATCCCTTCCCTGATAATCTTACCAAAAAGATTGCTGTTATCGATATCTGTTGCAAGTATCTTAATGTTCCTGAATATAAACTGCCCCATCTTTTCCCTAAGGATTATGGCAAGTGAATAAGGCTCCGGTCCCATGGCACAGCCTGCATCCCATATATTAATGTAGCGCTTGCCCCTTATAACCGGGACAACATGTTCCTGTATAAGGTCCAGTGTTTGCTTATCCCTGAAAAAAAATGTAAACGCCATACAGAAATCACTAATCTCATTGTTTATAATGCCCTTCAACTTATTTTCAGCTTTGGGTATTGATTACTCTTATCCATCAATGCCGCTTTTGTATTGTATCCTGTTTGTTGGTGCAGAATATATCGTCCAGACACGAATAATCTGAATATAGTGCAGGGGAACATTTTGAAAATCCAGCGAACCTTTGAGATTCATCTGGATATATCAAGGCAAAATGGTTTCTTGTTGAGATTAGCTCAATTGTTATTTGGCTTGACTACAGTATCACGGAAAGATTATGCGGATATAGGCTCTTCTTTTTTTCCGATGATTGCTTCTTTTTCTGCCTCTCCAGATTTCTGCAACTCTGTATTTTCTTCCTTTTTCTTCCCGGTTTTTGCTTCTGCCTTTGTATCCGGTTCCTGTGTTTTGCCCTTTTCTTCTTTTTCCCCGGCTTTTGGCTCTTCCTTATTCTCTCCGGGTTCCTGTAACTTGCTATCTTCTTCTTTTTCCTTGCCGGCAATCTGGCCTTTCCCGACCTCAACAATTTTATCCGGATCCTGCTTCTGTATTGTTCGTATATACTCAGCATCCTTTGCTTTCAATACTTTGGCAAGGTCAAGCAGAGTGAGCAGCCTCTCATCAAGAACACCCACACCTTCAATATAGTCCGCCTCTATTTTGCTGGTTATTATCGCCGGAGCAGGCTCAATTTTGTCGCCGGCAAGCCTTAGCACCTCTGTCGCATAATCAACCACCATGCCAACTGTGTTATCCTCAACTTTGATTACTATTATTCTTGTATCCTTGTCTGTTTCTTTGCTTGAAAATCCCAGTTTCATTGCAAGGTCAATAACAACAATTATGTTGCCGCGAAGATTAATCACGCCTTTAATATATCCTGGAGTGTTCGGGATTTGCGTAACTTTTTCCATCCTTATGATTTCCCTGACCTCATCAATGTTTACTCCAAACTCCTCCTGACCAATCCTGAACACGACAAGCTGCCGCTCATCCCTATTTTTCTCTTTCCCTTCAATATCTGTTCCTACCGGCATTTAAAGACCCCCTGGTTACGGAATTAAATCCTTATTTTTTGCTCAAAACTTGATGCAGTGCGTTCATGATTTTTTAGCATCTGGTTCATCAGCTGTTTTCTTTATAGTTCTCTCATGCTGTTCCTTGAGTTTTTTTATTTCCTCTTCGTGCTTTTTTTTAAGCTTATCTACATCCCCGGAAGAAGCAGCATTCGCTCCACCGGAGCCGGCGCGCTCATCAATCCTGAATGCAGAAACCATCTTCTTGAGCTCCTCTGCCCCACTTGAAAGCTGCTGGGATGCACCTGCCACCTGCTGCATGGCACTTGATACCTGCTCTACTGACGCACTTACTTCTTCGCTACCTGCCGCATTTTCCTGGGCGACTGCACTCATTTCACTTATTGATCTGCTTATATCCCCTACAAGCTGAGGTATTGCTTCAAGAGAAGTCACAGCATTCTGGGTGGCTTTGCCGCCCGCATCCACGATGGTCTTAGTCTCAGCCATCTGTTTTACAGCATTCTCTGTGCTTTGCTGCATTCCCGTAATAACCTCCGATATCTGCCCGGTGGCTTTCTTGCTTTCTTCAGCCAGTTTCCTTACTTCATCAGCCACCACAGCAAATCCTCTTCCTGCCTCTCCTGCTCTTGCTGCCTCAATGGCTGCGTTTAAAGACAGAAGATTTGTCTGCTCTGAAATGTTGTTGATCACATCTATTATCTTCCCGATTTCCTGGGATTTTTCACTGAGCTCATTTACCCTGTTGGCTACCTCAACTGATGCGGTTCCAATATCATCTACCTTTTCTCCTGCAGTTTTTGCTGCAGTTCCTCCTTCAGTTGCACCTTCTGCTGTCTTCTCGCTTTTGGCCTGCACATCAGTTGCGTTCTTGCTCAGGGTCTGCGCTCCCTTGGCTATCTCCTGTATTGTGCTTGCAACCTGCTCCATTGACGCATTTACTTCTTCACTTGAAGCTGACAATTCTTCTGCTGAAGATGCACTCATTTCAACATTCTGCTGGACATTACCGACAAGGTCTCTTAAGTTTATTACCATGCCCTTGAATGCATTTCCAAACATATCCTGCTCAGACAGGGGAGTAACATCCATAGTCAAATCGCCGTCACCAATCTTTTTTGCAACCCCGGCATTACCTTCCATAAAGACAATAACGCTGTTTATGCTGTCCTTTACCTTAACAAAATCACCCTTGTAGTCACCGGCAACTTTTACTGTCAGGTCGCCTTTGTCAGCCACTACAGCCAGTACATCTGCGGCCTCATTTACCGGCTCGACAACAGCATCTATCAACTCGTTTACGCCGATGACAATATTTGCGAAATCGCCCCCGTGCTTCGAGGCATCTGCTCTTGTGTCGAGCTTGCCTTCTTTCCCGGCAACGGCAAGCATGTTGGCATCACTGACCAGGAGATTGATAGATTCAATCAATTTGTTCAGGTTGTTCTTAATCTCATTGAAGTCACCCTTGTAGTCATCAGTAACCATCTCAGGGATGTCGCCCTTGGATACACGCCGTGTTTGGAAACATCTGCCCGGGTGTCGAGCTTGCCGTCAATCCCTGCCTGGGCAAGAGTATTGGCGTCACTGACCAGGAGATTGATAGATTCAATCAATTTGTTCAGGTTGTTCTTAATCTCATTGAAGTCACCCTTGTAGTCATCAGTAACCATCTCAGGGATGTCGCCCTTGGAGACACACGGTCAATATACTCAGCAGCAACATTCAGAGGACCGATAACAGCATCCAGGGTATCATTTAACCCTTTAACGATTTGTGCAAAGTCACCCCCGTGCTTCGATACATCGGCTCTTGTATCGAGCTTGCCGTCAATCCCTGCCTGGGAAAGAGTATTGGCGTCACTGACCAGAAGATTGATGGATTCAATCAACTTGTTCAGGTTGTTTTTGATCTCATTGAAGTCGCCCTTGTACTCATCAGTAATCATCTCAGGGATGTCGCCCTTGGATACACGGTCAACATACTCAGCAGCAACATTCAGAGGACCGATAGTGGCATCTAAAACACCATTCATACTATTTACTATAACAGCAAAATCCCCATTGAACTTGCCTGCATCGGCTCTGGTATCAAGCAGGCCGTCAACTGCGGCTTTGCCCAGCAAATCAACTTCGCCCATAAGCGATTTCAAAACATCAATTGTGGCATTGACATTATTCTTTATGTCAAGCATCTCTCCTGTATAATCTCCTTCAACCCTGTTCGTGAGATTCCCTTCTGCAATGCCTCCAACAACAGTATGTATTTTCTGTGCAAATACTTTGTAATTATCCCTTTCAACTCTGGTCTCTTTCAGTTCATTTCTTAATTCCTCAATACTCATCTGTCCAACATCTTTACCTTTATCTTCTGGCATAATAATTCACCTCAATTAAATACTCATTCATTTTGCTTTATTCCCAAGTGGGTTCAATACCCGGAACTTGCTCCGGTTGGGATAGTGAATTTCAGGCAATTTTTTATCGTATATGGGATATAGTCCTACGATAAAAAAGCATGGAATACTCCAATTTCACAGATGTTCCACGACTTTTTTTATTTTGTCTGCTCATCAATCAGAGAGCTCTGCCTTTGTCCATGACACGCATGTATTCACAATTAAATCAGGATATAGCACGGCAAGGACCCCACAACATCATTACACATTATGCATACTCATTTTCCAAATGGATTCACATTTTGTATATCATAAATCTTATTTTATGTAATTTTGTATACAGAACAACGACATATATATACTTTTTGTTGTCATTAAAAAATAGTTATTGAATATCTTATTTTTCTCAATACCACCCCACAATAAACAGAGGAACAGTATCCAGAGTGCCAACAACCGCCATGTTGTCAACAATCGCCGGTCAAATAGACAGGCTGCATTTACGGTTGCATTGCCATGCTATCATGCAACCGGAAAGCTTGGAAATAGACAACTATTCCCTAAATTTCCATGATTTACAGTTGCATCCCAAAGTGTCATGCAATCAGAAAACTTGAAACACCAAACATTGCATTTCGTCGTAAATTGCCCAACTGATTCGCGTTATTTTGGGAAAGGTTAGAAAATAAACCTAGACTTGTCAAGAAAACAAAATAATATCCAGACACGACAACTTTTCAGGAACAAAATATTTAAGTATGCCCGCCATATACTATAAATGATGACACCGCCAAAAATCAGCAACGCGCCGTTATTTACAGAAAAAGAAGAACAGGTATTCGAAGGAATAATAAGATACCCGCACCTTAATGACACAGGGCTATCCCAAAAAATCAACATCAGCAGGACAACAATAACATGCATCAGGAACAAATTACTCACAGGCAGCCTTTACTCCCCTACAAGAATCCCAAAACTATGCATAGACAAAAGCGAACTACTCACTATCGCATGCATCAGGCTTAACCCCTTCGATGTTTCACGCGCAAAAACAAAAGAAATAGATGCTCTTTTTGACACACCGCAAATGATATTCGGCATCGCGTCACAAGACAAAATACTCGCCATATTCCTCTCGAAAGACTACACCGAACTTTACAACACAGAATCAGTGAACAGCCTAAATGACGCGCAATACATAACAGGAACCACCTACCACTCCTTCCCCCTCCAATCCCTGCACGTCCCGGTATTTTTCGAATATGCATCATTATTCAGATTATCCGGCAAGACAGGAAAGCAAAACAACAATCCATCCACCACAGGTACCGCATCACTCTTTGAATCCCGCGCACATGCAGACACAACCAACATACCCCGCAGGCACACTGCCCCATCCATTGTAAAAGTCACTCCAACAGAAAAAATAATAATGTACGCCCTTGTAAAGCACCCGTCATGGACAGACAACCAGACAGCAGAATTCACTAACATGCACCGCTCAAGAATAACGCAGGTTCGCAACAAACTAACAAAATCAGGACTAATCAGGACCCTTAACATACCTGACGCAAAGAAACTCAACCATACCTGCCTAAGAATGACGCACATAAAATTCAACACCCATATAGGTATCAGCAAAATCACAGAAATAATTAAAAGCGCACAAGACCACCTCAAAAGCATCTTCATAGCATACAACACAAAAGAAGCCATGATCATCTCTTCATCAGAAACTCACGACGATTCCATGCTGAGACACCGCAACTTCTTTGAATATTGCACAACCAACAAACTCCCTGTAAAATCGATAACTTCATCTTCTTATTGCACCATACACTCAAAAATGAAGCAGCTAGACTTCGTGCCATTGCTAAGAGACATGCTTTGCTACTGGGAAAATTACTAAGAAATGAAAATTAATCAACATCCCAAAAATACAACTTTTGTTCTCCTGATTTGTTGGAACAAACATATTAAATACAACATATGTCATTCCAAAATGTAAAATGAGAATGTTATTTCGTATCTGTTCCTAAGACCGGGCCACATATCCCATACAGGATTCTGCAGACCAGACAAACACAGGACAATTATCGAATTGTTAACAAATTAGAAAAAAACATAACAATCACATATTTAAACCCAAAAAACACACTAAATAGTCATTCAAACATATAAATTCTTATATAGTACTGCTGGATAGAATAAAGTATATTCGTCAAATCTCTGTGGTTTTTCATCGCATATAACATCAAAACATATATCAACGATAATAAAAACCCGGAAATTATCCAACCAAACTCAAAGCAGGAAATAAAAACTACTAGGTGATTTAATGGTCAAAGTACTCATAGCAGATGATTCATCATTGATGAGAATCGTACTAAGGAACTTCATAAAAAAAGCAGGCCACGAGGTGATTGGCGAAGCTGCAAACGGCAAAGAGGCAGTGGAAAAGTACAACTCACTAAAGCCAAACGCAGTATTCCTTGACATACTCATGCCTGAAATGGACGGTCTCAAAGCCCTTAAAAAAATCAAAGAAACAGACCGGTTCGCAAAAGTAATCATGTGCTCATCAGTACTTGACAACGAGACCATAAAAAAAGCCAAAAGCATCGGAGTAATTGAATACATAATGAAACCATTTCATGAAAAAGACATACAAAATGCCCTGGGAAAACTCTAATACCCGCAACCGGAAAAATCATGGAATATACAGCACATAATCCGGGACACAATAAAAAATAATAATCAAACCACGTGGTGATACAATGATAAAAAACATAATGCTGGTAGACGACTCGGCCTTTATGAGAACCATAATAAAAAACGTATTAACAAAAAATGGCTACTCTATAATAGGCGAAGCAGAAAACGGCAAAATTGCCGTGGAACTGTACTCAAAACTCAAGCCGGACGTAGTCTTCATGGACGTTGTCATGCCGGAGATGAACGGCATAGAAAGCGTAAAAAACATCAAGGCAAATGACCCAAACGCTAAAATCATCATGTGCAGTTCATCAGGTCAGCAGGCAGTTGTAATGGAAGCTATAAATGCAGGTGCACGCGGCTTCATCACAAAACCATTTCAGGAAGCTAAGATTCTTGACGAGTTATCCCGCGCAGACACATAAATCACTAGGTACATGAAAAAAGGTGAACAGATGCAAATAAAAGCGCTCGTGGTGGACGACTCAGCATTTATGAGAAAAGTAATATCTGAAATACTCAATTCTGCACCGGGCATAGAAGTCATAGCAACAGCAAGAAACGGTAAAGAGGCAATAGAAAAAACAAAATCACTCAGGCCCGGAATCATAACAATGGACATAGACATGCCTGAAATGAACGGTCTTGAAGCCCTTAAGCAGATAATGAAAGAATGCCCCACACCAGTCCTCATGGTCAGCGCTCACACTCAGGCCGGCGCCGAAGACACACTCAAATCCTTCGAATACGGCGCAGTAGACTTCGTCGCAAAACCCGGCGGCTCAATCTCACTAAACCTGAAAGACTCTAAAGCCGAGATAATAGCCAAAGTAAAAGCAGCAGCACAGGTCGACACAAGAAAACTAAAAACCACACAAAGACAGCCTCCATCAAAGCCACTCACACTGAACTCACAATCAAAATTCGCATCCCGCAAGATAGTAACAATCGGCTCATCCACTGGTGGTCCCTCGGCACTCGAGGAAGTCATAACAAGACTACCCGCCGACCTCCCCGCACCGGTGCTCGTAGTCCAGCACATGCCACCGGACTTCACAAAATCACTTGCAGACCGGCTCAACCGGATATCACCAATCGAAGTCAGGGAAGCAAAAGACGGCGACATGATACAGGAAGGTCTTGTACTCCTGGCCCCGGGAGACTATCACATGGAACTCAGGAACGTAAAAGTAGGCACAGAGCAAATCGAGATGATCCGCCTGAACCAGAAACCGCGCGAACTAGGCGTAAGGCCATGCGTCAACATCATGATAAAATCCGCAGCAGCCCTGCACGGCAAAAAAGTAATCGGCGTCATCCTCACAGGCATGGGCAACGACGGCACCGAGGGACTGAAAGCAATAAAATCCGCCGGTGGTCAGACCATAGTACAGGACAGGGAAACATCACTCATATACGGGATGCCTAAATCCGCAGTAGATGCAGGCGTCGCAGACCATGTCGTACCCCTCAAAAGAGTCGCAAAAAAAATAGTCGAATGCATGTAACAATTTAAATCAAACAACAGGTGTCAAAAATAGACAACACAGAATTCACAGAAATATTCGTAAGCGAAGCAAAAGAACACATCCAGAACCTCAACAACGCACTTCTGGAACTCGAAAAAAATCCAGCGAACGAAGAACCCCTGACAATCATATTCCGTGCAGCCCACACCATAAAAGGCAACGCAGCCACCATGGGCTTCGAAGGCATCCGCGACCTCACCCACAAACTCGAAGATGTCCTCGACAAACTCAGGAAACACGAACTAAAAGTAACGAAAGATATAGTAGACACACTCTTCGAATGCCTCGACATAATCGAAAACATGATAAACAACCTCGGAGAAAGTTCCGGGGACATAGACACATCCGGAGTCATCCAAAAACTCGAAGCAATCCTGAACTCATCATCATCCCCGCAGCCACAAAAAAAAGAAGACAACACCGCGAAAAAACAGGGCATCATACTCACAGTAAAAGACATAGGCGCAATCGAAAAACTCAGCAAAAAAACAAAAGCATACGCAGTAAAAGTAAAACTTTCAGACGACTGCCAGTTCAGGGCAGTGCGTGCCCACCTCGTCCTCGACAACCTGAAAACCGAAAAAATAATAACCACATTCCCAAGCATAGACATCCTTGAAAAAGGCGAATTCAGCCTTGAATTCACACTAGTCATAGGAACCGCAAAGAAAAAAAGCATAATTGAACAGGCAGTAACGCACATCGCAGAAATAGACAAAGTCGAAATAACCGAACTCCCGAAAACAAAAGATAGCCTCCAAAAATACACAGAAACCCAAAAATCACCGGAAACAAAAAAAGAACTACCTACACAAACCAAAAATCCCACCGCTCCGGTCGTTGAATCTGTCCAAAGCGTCCGCGTAAGCATGGACCGCCTCGATAAGCTCATGAACCTCGTCGGCGAACTTCTCATAAGCAAGATGCAGCTTGAGGACATCAAAAAAAGACACGGCCTATCAGAACTAGACGACATAGTCCAGACAATAGACCATCTCTCTTTCGATATTCAGAACGAAGTCATGGACGTAAGAATGGTACCCGTAGACCACATATTCGCCAGGTTCCCGCGCCTTGTGCGCGACCTCGCACACGAGCAGAACAAGAAAATTGAACTGGTAATCGAGGGCAAGGAAATAGAACTCGACAGGACAGTACTTGACCGCATGGGCGATCCACTGGTTCACCTCCTGAGAAACTCAATAGACCACGGCATAGAAACACTACAAGAGCGCAAACAGAAAGGAAAGCCCGAAACAGGCACAATAAAACTGCTCGCGAAAAGAGAAAAAAACACAGTATCCATACAGGTAATAGACGACGGCAACGGGCTTGACCCTGCAGAACTAAAACAGTCTGCACTCAAAAAAGGGTTGATAACACAAAAGCAGGCAGACAGTATGAACGATACTGAAGCATGCAATATGATATTTCTCCCCGGATTCAGTACCAACAAAGTCATAACCGAAATATCCGGTCGCGGCGTCGGGATGGACGTAGTCAAATCCGTACTGGACTCACTCGGCGGCCAGTTGAAAATGGAATCCGTACTGGGAAAAGGCACAACACTAACGATGAGTCTCCCGCTCACACTCGCAATCCAGCAGGTCCTGCTCATAAACATATCTGGTGAAACCTACGCAATCCCGGTAAACATCGTATCAAAAACAATCAGGATAAAATCCAAAGACATCAAAAAAATCAAAGGCCGTGAAGTCATAATATACCGCAGCCATGAGCTACCCATCATCCGCATCAACCGCGTATTCAACCTGGATGCAGGCACAGAAAAAGAAAACCTGCTCGTGATGGTAGTTGAAAAAGAGGAGGAACTTGTCGGATTCATAATAGACGACATCATCGGCGAACAGCAGATAGTCATCAAGACACTCGGCAACATACTCAAAAACGTGAAAGGATTCGCCGGCGGCACCACACTAGGAAACGGCAAAGTAGCCCTCATACTTGACATAAACACACTCGTAGAAATATCATGATTCATCAGGTGCTAAAAATGAACAGCCTAAACGAGATGCAGGACGGCATCATAAAAGAAATCGGGAACATCGGTGCAGGTCACATAGTAATGTACCTGTCACAGATCACAAAAGCAAAAACAGAACTAGACGTCAGCCGCGTATATGAACTGGACAATGAACAATTCAGCAACATATCCAAATATCTCACAAGCAGGATATACGCAATAGACTACAGGTTCGATCCGGCCCCCGCCGGCGGTTTTCTCCTGCTTTTTCCAAAAGAAGTGCCACAAAACGTACTCATATTCTTAAGAAGCGCATCAGTCACCTCCCTGAACAACCTCACAACCGCATATTCAAAATCACTCGAAGACTACATCGGCATAAAATGCAAAATAACCCTCAAAAAAAGATACGAGGACACAGAATCCACAATACTTTCAGAAGTATTTGACTCATCATTCACAGGCAAAGACAAACTACTGCTCATAGACACACGCTACAATGTAGAATCCACACCAATGGACGGTCACATGTTTTTGTACTTTGACTCAAAAGAATATAGCAATATAACAAACGCGATAAACGCGAAAATAAAGGGGATGATAGGATGAGTAAAGAAGACATATGTGATATGGAACTGGATGCACTAAAGGAAGTTGCAAACATCGGTGCAGGAAACGCTGCAACAGCACTCTCGAACATGGTCAACAAAAAAATAGACATCGAAGTACCTGACGTGAAATATATAAAAATAGAATCAGTACCGGACCTCATCGGCGGCATAGAAGAAATCGCAATCGGAACATACTTCGGTATAGAAGGCGACCTGAAAGGAAACAACTTAATCCTATTTCGCGAAAGCACAGCATATCGGCTCGTGGACATGCTCATGGGCTCAACCGGCACAAACAAACTGGATGAAATGGGCGAATCCGCAGTAAAAGAAGTCGGGAACATACTTACCGGTGCGTATCTCAACGCTATAGCCGACTTTCTTGAACTAAAACTCATCCCCACAATACCTTACCTCAACCATGATATGGCAGGAGCCATGCTTAACCAGATACTTGCTGAGCAATCGCAGTATTCGGATCTTGTACTTGTCACAGGCACAAACCTGAAAGTAGAAAGCGAGAAATTCAAAAGCCACTTCATAATAATATTTGACCCTGGATCAATGAAAAAAACAATAAAAATCATAAGAAAAAAAATGGGAATTTAACATAAAACCACAATCATCACTACAAAAAAAATGGTGCAACACATGGACGCAGAAAAAACACAAAACAAAAGAATACTTGTAGGTATGGGTGAATTTGCAGTCTCCCACAATCCACACACACTAAGCTGCATTGGTCTTGGCTCATGCATAGGTGTTGCATTATACGACAGAATCAGCCACATGGGCGGTCTTGCACACATAATGCTCCCGGATTCAGAAGAGCCGGTATCAAAAATAAGCAACCCTCTAAAACACGCAGACCTCGGAATAGAAGCGATGCTAAAAGAACTCCTAAAAAAAGACAATGGCATCAACACAACAGGCATAACCGCAAAAATAGCCGGCGGAGCCCATATGTTCCCCACAATGGACAAATCATCCTCAATGGATATTGGCAAAAGAAACGCAGAATGCGTTAAAAAGAAACTCAAATCACTCGATATAAAGCTTCTTGCAGAAGACACAGGCGGCACACACGGCCGCACAATGAACTTTGACCTGACAACAGGAATAGTTTCAATATACATCCACCAACAGGAAACTATAGAACTATAAGACAATCAACAAAAATCTACGGGAGACAATCACATGAAAGAAATAAGTGCAATGAACCTGAATGCATTGAATGACATCGCATATATTGGAGCAGAAAACGCTGCAACCACGCTCTCAAACACACTAAACAAGAAAATAACCATTGTAATTGATAATGTAAAATACACAAAAGTTGAATCCGTACCAGAGCAGATTGGAGGTACTAAAGAAATAGCCATCGGGACATACTTCAGGATAAAAGGCAGCCTTGCAGGTGATTCTCTTATACTTTTCCGCGAAGAAACAGCATACAAGTTAACCTCCCTGCTTACAGGATCCGGGAACATAACAGCTCTTGATGATACAGGTGAGTCAGTTATAAAAGAAGTGGGAAATACCCTGAAAATATCATATCTCAATGCAATGGCAGATTTTTTGGAACTCAATATAGTTCCCTCAACACCACATATATGTAAAGACATGACTGGAGGAATGTTGAATCAAATACTCGCAATGCAGTCGCAACATTCTGACAATGCTCTTGTAATCCCTGTCAGTTTTTATATAGAAAATGAAAAACTAAAAACCCATCTAATCATAATCCTTGACTCCGAATCAATGAAAAAGACAATTGGAATCATAAACAAGAAGACATGTTAATCACTAACCAAAACCAAAAAGTTTTGAATACATACTTGTCAACAACCGCCGGTCAATAGACCGGCTGCATTTACGGTTGCATTGCCATACTATCATGCAACCGGATAGCTTGAAATCAACCAACATAGCCTACATTTCATGATTTCTGATTGATAAATCCTATGCTTTCAATCAAAAAGCTTGGAAATAGACAAATAGTCCCTAAATTTCCATGATGCCTTGCATGCCCACAAATATCGCCAAAGTTGTTGACATGCGAAGATTCCGCATGCCGCCATACTCAACTAGTTGATTATGCAGGAATACGACTTGTCGGATTCACTGCACTCAATAGAGTAGCGAAATGTTCAGCATTTCAAATATCAATAAAAACAACCAATAAGATTTTACTAACGGTGAATAAATGAGACTGTCCCAATCAATCCAGAAAAATATTATCGAAACAAATGCAGGATGTATTATGAATCTGTTTAAGTTAAAGAAGCGAAGAGATGCTTTGTTCTTTGAAGATATACTTGCAAACTACATCAAAATATGTGAAAAGAAAGGATATCACAATCAAATGATGTCCCTTGGTCAAAAATGGATGTACTGTGTACTAACACAGACACTGCCCGTTCATTTTTTGAAAGCTATACCCCCCTATCTCATTATAAATAAAATAA
>JAFCBW010000137.1 GCA_017610525.1 Candidatus Nanohalarchaeota archaeon
AGACGCTCACAACCCCGTTCAGAATCATAGGTATTTACTACATCCAAACAACACTCAATTCCAGCGCACTAAACAAACATAGGTATTTCAAAATCGTGTGCATCTTCACATGCGCAGAACCGTCCAGACGCCGTCCGAAATAGGGTGCACACTCTGGATACAGAATCATGGATATTTTCGTCCAAAATTATGGATATGGCGTTTTCAGGATATACTAAATTACCTCGAAAAAAACTTAAATTTAGACTTCCACTTTGATTCCGGGAATTTGACATTTGCGCGCGCAGGCTCAAACTCATAATACACGTACTCATCAAACCATGCGCACCTGAACTTATCAAGCCCAATCCCTGTCCGAAACGAAAGCCCTGACGCATAAAAAAACAGCTGCGAACCCACTTTCTCAACCTTCTCGCGCGCAGCACCCGGCTTAAAATCAAGAATATATATCTTATCATTCCTGACCTGCAAAACATCCACATGCCCGTTGATACCTGCATTAAGATTCTTCTCCCAGAGCCACACAGGAACCTCGCATGCAACAGTAGAAGAATCATTGATCAGCATAAAATTCTCAACAACAGAATGCCTTTCCCTATTATTCCTGCACGACTTCAGCGCAAAGTCAGCAAATATCACCAAAGTATTTTGGGCACCCTTCCTCGAAACTTTTCAGATATTTAGCCAGATCAAAAAGTCCGTTTGAGCAAAGAATATCTACCTTCGGTTTATGGTACACGAAATCATAGCTTAAGCCATTATGCTCGAATATAATCCATTAAAACGCGATTCCTTAACTTAGAATATGTGCATATGCTCCTGAACTCCTCAATCCACCGGTGAACAGAAGTCTTTGCAGTAATAACCTTAAATCGTTTGTTGACAAGCTTGGCAGATTGCTCTAAAGAATTTCCCAGATTATAATAACTAATAGCATTTGCAATCACATTCGGACCATACGTTTTATTCCTCATCCTGCAATCAACAAAACCTTTTCCACAAGCCTTACAGTAATACAACTGCCTGCACCCATACTTTGTTCTGCGCTTTCCCTTTCTAATAACCTTCCCTTCACCGCAAACCCTGCACTTTACATCTTTATCATTCATCATAAAAATCATCTTATTCCATTTCTACAAACGCATATTGTAACAGGGAAAATATAAACTTATGCGCCGCGCCCGCACCCATCATATATGCCAGACTGCTAAAATCAACAAAGAATAACTTTTCCGAAAACAGAGAAGATGGTGCACTTTATCGTGCATTCTATTTGAAAGCGCATGGATTAAAATCATCATGCTATTATGAGGTATGCGCCAATAAGCATGATTATGCATGCAATCGCTTTTCTTTTTGTTCCTTTTTCGTGGAATAGCCTCCCGCCAGCCAAGGTTGAGAATAGGGTGGAGAGGCGCTTTATGGGGACCACCAGGCTTACGAGTGTCAATGATACTGCCCATGCCTGCAGGAAGCGGTATGTTATTGTGAAGAAGGCAACAAGGAATATGGATTTTCCTGCGTGGCGGAAACCAGAGGAGATGTCTTTAAAGCCGCCGTAGAAGAGGCTTATCAGAATTGTGAAGTTTATTGCTATGAAGAACTGGATTATGAGCAGGTAGGTGAAGGGAGTGACGTAGTTCAGGGCGAATTTGTCGCAGATAGAGCTTATGGCATAAAGGAGGCAGGACAAAAGGATGTATCGCGTGTGCCTTGATGAGAACATTGCTTTTACAGGTTCGAATAGGTTGTGTTTTTGCCAGTTGATCTCGACTATGTATGCGCCTGCCATTATCATGAGTATTCCTGCAATCTGTGCATGGGTGATTCGTTCGCCCAGTACAAAGTATGCAAGTGTTGCAAGAATTGCAGGGTTCAGGTTCAGGAGCGGTGAGACAATGGATATCTCGAGGTGGCGGACTGCTTTTGT
Organism: Candidatus Nanohalarchaeota archaeon; assembly: GCA_017610525.1. Taxonomy (GTDB): domain Archaea; phylum EX4484-52; class EX4484-52; order EX4484-52; family B79-G9; genus B79-G9. The sequence goes on from JAFCBW010000137.1 coordinate 1,931, forward strand.
GATGAGCAGAAACGCAATTGTTACGATGATGCTTGATGCGTACATGACGGCGAGTACGAAGAGGGGGATGTTAAAGTCTGCGAGGAATATAAAGGGCAGTGTGAAAAGGAAGTTCAGTATGGCTAGTGCGCATGAAAATTGCATGGCGTGAACTTTGATGAGTGTCTTTTTTTCTGTGAGTGCAGCCAGCGTGGAGAAGATTGCGCTTCCAAATGCTAATATGTACCATAACATAAGACTATATTGAATGCAAAAACCTATTTAAAGTTAGCCTGTGGTTTGTGGTATTATGTTTGAGATTAAGTCAAGGGACGGGGGCGGAAGAATATGCCGGTGGCGGTTCGGGAAAAAGGATAAATATACTGTGAATACACCCCAGATTGCTATTGTGGTGAACCCGAATAACCAGATTGTTCCTGTGAAGGATCTTCAAAAGAAGTTCGGGGCAGAGATTGTGATCACCAATGCGTATATTGCAAGGAAGTCCAGGCATGCAGAGGAGATTGAGAATAAGGGACTTCATAAATATTTCAAGTGGAGTGGACCTATCTACACTGACAGCGGGACATACCAGATGCATTCCAAGGGCAATGTCGATATTACGCCTAGTGAGACGCTTGAGTTCCAGAAAAGTATTGGTTCTGATATCATTACGCCGCTTGATTTGTTTACTGAGCCAGGGGATTCTTTGGAGGTTGCCAAGGAGAAGCTTCGTGAAACAATTTTGCGTATCAAAGAGGCGCGTGAAAGTGTGAATGAACAACTGCTTGTCGGACCTGTGCAGGGCGGGGCTTATATTCAGCAGCGTGCGCGTGCGGCACGGTTAGTGTCAAAGATAAAGCCAGATATCTATGCGATTGGAGGTATTGTGCCTTTGATGAGCCAGTATCGTTACAGGGAATTGATTGATGTTGTTATGAGTGTGAAGATGAATCTTTCTGCGGATAAGCCGGCCCATGCTTTCGGGTGCGGGCACCCTATGGTTTTTTCGCTTCTTGTTGCGTGCGGTGTTGATCTGTTTGACAGTGCAGCTTATGCACTTTATGCAAAGGATAACAGGTATATGACTGAGAGAGGGACTGAGCATCTGTGTGAACTGCGTGAACTTCCGTGTGAATGCCCAGTGTGTTCTAAATATAGCCCAAAGGAGCTTGATGAGAGATTGCTTGCTGAGCATAACCTGTACCAGACGTTCAAGGAGATCAGGACTATCAGGCATGCGATACACGAGGGTACGCTGTGGGAGCTTGTGGAGCAGAGGATTCGGGCGCATCCGCACCTTATTGAGGCGTACCGAAGGATGAGGAAGTACAATAAGTATCTTGAGACTGTTGTGCCTATAACATGCAAAAAAGCGTATTTTGAGACGGGGCCTGAGAGCCGGCACAGGCCGGATGTTTATCGCGTGAAACAACGTGTAGGCAGGATGAATTGTGAAGATGGATTTACGTGGTCGGGCATCAAGGTGCCGCGCGGACTTTCCGGGACTTATCCTATAGGACAATGTGTGCTGATAGATGGTGTTGGCGAACATAGACGGTGTGCGGATTCGCGCGATGTTGTGAAGACGGTGCTTGAGTACCAATACGGTGGCGGGGCAGAGAAGGTCATTTCGAAGGATGTTGAGATTGTCCATTCTAAGAGTACAGGGCGCATCAGGACTGTTGTTAAAGACGGGAATCTGCTTGGTACTTTGCGGGCGCATGACGGGCTTTTTATACCGACGGCGTATGGCGCACAGGAGATCATGAAGCATACTCCCGCAGGGACATATTGTGTTAAGATAGAGGATGATGCAGTCCCGTTTGCGAAGGAAGGGAAGAGTGTTTTTTGCAAGTTTGTTGTTGATTGCGATGATAAAATCAGGCCCGGAGATGAGGTGTTTGTCACGGATGATAGGGGTGAGTTTATTTCATGCGGAACTGCGCTCATGAACTCAAGAGAGATGGAGTCTTTTGGAGAAGGGGTTGCTGTGAAGACAAGGCACGTGAAATAAGTTATTCACGTGAATCTGTGAGAAGACGGTCGCAGATGATTTCCAGGTCGCCTTTGTATAATTTTACTGTGCCTTCAAGGCAAA
>JAFCBW010000030.1 GCA_017610525.1 Candidatus Nanohalarchaeota archaeon
CCTGTAATCCCACGAAGAATTCCACCACTCATCCGCGCAGACACAGGACGGCAACAGAAGAAAGACCGCCGCCAGAAAAACCATCAAAGCCGCGCCGCGCATAAATACGCCCCCTTCCCACCCACTTTTCTGTTCATTCATCAACATTCACAAAACCTCGTCAACAACAATATTACCCACGCAAACATATAAACACCCACATCAACCTTCCACATGACTGGATTTGGTTAGATTCTTTCCTCCACACATCCCGCACATTACACCCTTGTCTATAATAACCACTCACCCCCACTCAAGACGGATATCTCCCCTTCCTCTCCCTAATCTCATTCTTAACCCACTCATTCCATCTTGCAAAAATCCTCTGCGAATCAAGAGTCCCATACTCATCCTTCACCCTCTCCGAAATCACATGAAACTGGTCATTGCTATCAGTAGTAAAATCCGCCTCAAGAATACTGAACTCATCCATCTTCCTTGCATATCCCACAAGCGTCTCCTTCACCTTCGCCCTCAACTGGATATTATCCCATACAGCCTCCCAGTTATCCCTCCACTCCTTAACCCTGTTCGCAATCTCATTAATAAGATAACTCTCACCATTAAGAAACGTCTCACTCGGCTCAAGAATATCCGTCTTCGCATTATACTCCATAAGCGGCACAAACGCCTTCTCCTTCTGCGGATCATCAGTCCACTCCTTCGTAATCTCCGTAATGCTGATCATCCTCCGAAACGTATGAAGCCCATCAGCAGACCGCAGCCTGTTATTCATGACAATGACATCCGTAGCCTTAAAACTCGTAGGATGCACCCCAAGATCATTGACAACCCTGTCAAACACCCCGTACGGCGAATCCCCGTGGATCGTACCTGCAACCACATTAGCAAGAGCCCCGATTCTCATCGCTTCATATAGTGCCTTCGCCTCAACAGACCTCACTTCCCCTATAATCAGGCACGAATCACCCAGCCTAAGCGACGTCCTGATAGCCTCATCAGTCGGCACCTCAATCTCCACATGCGTAATAACCGACCTTGACTTCAGCCTCACAATATTATACCCCATATCCGCCAGAGCCTCCACAGGCAGCTCAAGAGTATCCTCAACAGTAAGAATCCTGTACCTCTTCATGATCTCCGTAAGAGTAGCCCCGAGCATACTGGTCTTCCCGCTAGACCTCGTACCTGCAAAAAGCATCGTCCTTGCCCCGTCAACAATAAAGCTCAAAAGCCCTGCAGCAAGCGGCGTCATCATATTTGCACTCATCATAAGCTGATACGTCCACGGCTTATCCCTATGCCTTCGAAGCGCCAAAGCAAGCCCGTCAGGACTCAGCGTATTAGTAATCGCACCAACCCTCACCCTCCCGCTCGGAAGCTCAATCTCCGTATCAAGGACCGGGTTCGCTTCATCAAGCGGTCGCCCCGAAGCAATCCTGAAACGTGTAGACCACGCCTCCGCATCCTCATGAGTCGGGATTATATTCGTATCACACTCCTCGTGCTTTCCGTGAAAAAGAAAAAACGGCATCTGCCCGACAGGCGCATTCAGGAACAGATCCTGCACATTCTCATCTGCCAAAATCACCTCAAGCATCCCAAAACCTGCCGTATACCTCGTAAGGATCTCCGCAAGCTCATCAACCTTCTTCGGCGAAAGAGTAATCTTCATAGTATCAGAAATATCCGTAATCATATCCCTGCCGATATTATAAAAAATCTCACGCGTCCTCTCTGGATCAGTAAACTCCGACTTATTCGGCTTATGCGCAGCCATATACCGTCGTGCCGTATCAAGAATAGTATACTCTGTATCGGAAAGATTAAACTCCGGCGGAGTAACATGATACCTCACATTCACCCTCCCCGGAATCCGCAGGCACTGCACCTCCGTCTTATCCACAAAATACCTGTCAATCTGCACGGCTCCTATGGGGATAGTAGTCATATACTTCGTAAGCATGAAATTCGGCTTGATAGTCGGGTGAAAAATCTCCCTGTAGATCTCCCTGGAGCCAATATGATACCCTACAAGCCTGTCCTTGACCCTCAGTATCATCTCCGTCTTGCCAAGAGCCTCTTTGATAATCAGAAGATAATGATTAACATAATCATTATAACATTTCGCACAATTAGGATAACTATCCCTTGCCTTCTGTAGATTATACTTGATCTCCCTCGTAAGCCTGACATAAGCACCAATAGGATCCCTCTTCATATGATACCCGACAATATTCTGTATAAAACTAATCCTTTCAGGAATACACCTTTCACAATCATCCGGTCCTTTCTCAACACTAAACAGCTTCTTGGTCCTTGTAAGGCTCTTTATCGCACTTGCCACCTCCTTAAGTATCTTCGTCTGCGCATAACTGTACTCAAACTCCCTGTTAGCAGAAAGAACAATATTTCCAACTGCCCCTACCTCAATCAGCTTATCTATGGTCCTTGACATGCATATTTCGAAATCCTCAAGACTTGACCCGTAAAAACAGCCCCTGCAATTGACCTTCAACCTCTTCTGATCGCGGTCATATTCGTAATCACAAACCATGAAAACTCTATGGTCAAACATATATAAATAGGATTCGCCTACTTATAACCCATGTATAATCCCTTCAAAAAAAAGGATATCTCACAGTACCAAAATATCCCTGGCAACACCCGCATGCAAAGTGCAGACTACCAGAAATACAGGACTGACGAAAAACTAAGGAAAGATTCCGGCTTTTTTGAAAAAATGTGCTTCTTCTGCGGAAAATACGTGCAGTTAAAATTCGGAAAAAAAATGCAGGCCAACCTGGAAAGGGACATTCGCATAGGCAGGCTATCCATAAAACCCGAAGATGTAGGCGCCCTTTTATTAATATCACTTGGCCTGATGGCATTAATACTCATACCATTATCCCTGTTCCACTATGACGGCTCAATGCGCTTCGGAATCTGGATATTCCCCCTGGCATGGTCATATTACGTCCTCACATACCCTTCTTTCCAGGCCCAGGTCATAAAAATCCAGGCATCAGACGAGAGCCTCAAAGTAGTACTCTACATGGCAATGTATCTTGAACTGAACCCCAACCTTGAAAATGCCGTCCGGTTCGCAGCAGAACACATAGAGGGGCCTCTTGAACAGGACCTCTCAAAACTCCTCTGGGACCTCGAATTCGGAGTCTACACCGACGTACGCCAGGCACTCGGCCAGTACATGCAGCTATGGCTCGACTGGAACGTCGAATTCGTCAAATCCCTTGAACTCCTGATAGACTCACTCTCCCGTGCAGGCGAAGACCGCATAAAACTGCTCGAGAAAGCACTTACATACATCCTTGACAATTCATACGCCAACATGAGAGACTATTCACGCGCCCTCGAAAACCCCATAAAGCTGATACAGGCAATGGGCATACTCCTGCCCTTGATGGGCCTTATCATGCTTCCCATGGTATCCATATTCTTAAGCGGCGACAGCCAGGTAGTAGACCCCATGTTCATAGGCATCGGATACACTGTACTGCTCCCTATGATCTTATTCTTCGTGATGCGCCGCATCCTCATGAGGCGCCCCGGTGCCTTCGCATTTCCCTCCCTGAAAAACGCGCGCAACCTGCCCCCGGACAACGTATTTCCCATAAAACTCGGCAAAAAATACATATACCTGCACCTCAAGATGACCGCCTTACTCGTTGCTCTCATAGTCATGATCCCCGGCCTGATGCAGCTATACGCCTACGACCAGCACGTCAGGTATATAGATAAAGTATGCCACGGGGAAAATTTTTGCTTCAAAGACTACTGGAAAGACTTTATGGAAGACCAGTACAATCCCGATAACGTCTTCAACAACATGCTGCAGGTTATGACAATAATGTGGGGCGCAGCCCTCGCAATAATCATATTCTGTTACGGCAGAAGTGCCAAAAAGCAAAAACTGCGCCAGGAAATAACCGAAATAGAGCGCGACCTCTTCATCGGTCTCACAGAACTCGAAAACTCCCTGAGCCGTGGCACCCCCATAGAGCGCAGCATCTATCATATACTTGGTGAATACGAGCGCATGCGAATGAAAGAATCCCCCCTATTTCGGTTCTTCATGGACATACTAAACAACATGCAAAAAATCGGCGACACATTCCCGAACGCAGTATTCGACCCAAATCACGGCTCAATCATAAAATTTCCATCGATACTCCTCAAGAACACAATGAAAATGATAGTAGACGCAATACCAAGAGGAAGTGAAGTCATCACACGCAACATCTCAATAATCACGCGCTACATCGTAAACACCCGCAAAGTAGAAGAGCTCATAAAAGACCTGCTAGAACAAGTCGCAAGCACCATGAAAATGCAGGCATCATTCATAGCCCCCCTGATATCAGCAGTCTGTGTGGCAATGGCTGCACTCATAGTCCAGATGCTCCAAAGAATTGCAGAAAAGATGGAAGAGATAGAAGACAGCATCGGCTCAGGTACAGGTAGCGGCATGTCAGGTGCACTCGAGATGGTAAACATGCGAAACGTAATGCCTCCGACAGTACTGCTGCTCATAGTAGGCACATATGTTATCGAGCTCGTAGTACTGCTCTCATATTTCGCAAACGGCATAGAGCATGGTTTCGACCAGATAAATCGTGACATGCTCACCGTAAAAAGCATGGTATTTGGCATGACTCTGTTTTCCGGACTCGTACTCGTAGCCTTGGGATTATTCGGTCCCTTCATGTATGGTATATAATTAAAAGGCAATTTCCATGAAAGCATTCAAAACTGTGCAGGAAACAATCTTCACAGTCTCAGTCATCGTGATGGTAGCGCTTTCAGTAATAATGACCTACACTTATCTTCAAAGCATACCTATCCCGACAAATTTTGAACAATACCTTACAGGAAACAGCAATGATATATCATCCCGCTTTGCAGAATGTGCTGTAGCATGTTACTATACCCAAAAAAATAAAAAACAGACAAAAGAAGACTGTTACATACTCCACATCAGAACAGAAGACACACTGGCAAAAGAGTCCCTCCTAAACAAAATCCCCCAAAGCCGGCTGCCGCACAATATGATTCAGTTTTCAGACAGAAACCCGAACCTTGCCCGTGAAAATACAGATACGACATTCAAGATAACCTACGACAGCTTCATTCACAAGCTCCTGATAACAAAACTAGATGATGCCCTATGAAAAATCATGAGATATTGGTAAAAGTGGAGAATCTCAAGCTTCCTTTCGCAACAATAGTATGGAAGAAAGGTATAGGAAATGCACTCAATGAATTAAATTTCCGCAGACCCTTTGCAACAACTGCACAGAATAAGGGTACAGGAAATACACAAACTGCACAGAATTTCCACAGATTTAATTGCTTGGTGTATAGTTGACGTCGTTACTAAATGGACAAACTCTATCAAAAACCAAGTGATGTCAATCTATCCGGGCGAATCTCAGAGATTCGCTGGATCCTAAAAATCACAATGTGATTTTTAAGGATATGGTGAAGACATTTGTCCATTTTGAACGCAAGTTCAAAGGCTTGGCATGTAAGTGCCATCAAATAGTTATGTCTTCAACTATAGTTGGTGATGCAATGAAAAAAGGAATATCCCCCCAGAAAATAGCATATCTTATATTTGCCCTGATCGGTGCAGTAATAATGCTTGCAATCTACCTGAACTTCGCTGCCCAGTCACAGGGCGGAATATTTTGCACAGTATACAGTAGCGTCTATCATATACTCCCGCAAGGCGACGATCCGCCACCCCTGCCCAGAGCCTGCATTAAAAGGCCGGAAACATCAATTGACACAACACGCATCATCTCACAGGAAAAATCCATTGTAGAAGACCAGCTTGTAGAATACATCGTAAGCTGCTACCAGAAAAACCGTGGCTACAACAATCTTACAATGCCCTGCTACAGCCTAAAAATAGTGTCCCTTGCAGGAGAAATATCCGAACTCGACATAACCGACAACATGGAAGCCACAGGATTCATCTGCGACACACTTGAAAACTCAAAAATAATAGACATCCTGGGCCGCACAATGGATTACTCATCAATATCAGGCAGAGCTTGCGGCACATCAGACCAAATAACATGGATTGTCCACCAGAATACAATCAAAAAAGGGGATATTGTTGAAATAAAATACGCAAACCGCAAAATCAAAGTAATCACTTAATCATTATAACACTACCCATACAAACCTTTATATACAACATAAACCTAAAATATTCACGGTGATGTTTATTATGCTAAAAAACAAAAATAAAAGAAAAGGGCAAATGTCCCTTGAAATGATAATCGGGCTAATCATCTTGCTCGTGGTAGCAGCAGTTGTCATAAAAATCTTCATGGACAAGATGAGCGGTGATAATCTGTCCGCGCCGGAAACACTTGAACTTGAGGCATTCCGCCAGCATTGTGATGCTCTATGCACAAGATATATAGACACAAATTTCGCAGGAGCAGAAGCACTTGCATATTGCGAAAAATACTTTGAGATTGACCTCAATAAAAACGGGAAGATTCCCGGCGAGGCTGGGATGTTGGAAGGCTACGGATTATGCGAGGACAGGGTCTACTGCTTCAACATAAAAGAATGCAACTGGGGTTCAAGTTCAAGGAGTCGCCTGACACCCGAAAAATGCAGAGATGTCATGTGTGATGTCTACACCGAGCGCTATGACAGCAATGTAACCGCAGCAGAATACATCGCAACTAAGATTCAATTCGGCACATGCGATGCGCTGGACGAGGAGATATCATTCGAGGACGCATCCGGTAATGAACACACCCTTGCAACATGGCATACTTCATTATTCGGTCCCGTTACTCCCACTATCGCTGGTGACGTTGAGATTCACTGCCGCGGAGACACAGGCTAAACACAATAAAACTTAAATCTCTTTTAAGTACAGGGATTCATTCCCTGCTTCTTTCTTTATTTTTTTATATCAGTCATTATGTTAACTTCTATATTTTATGTTGAAGCAATAGATTAGCACTTTGGGCTCAAGTTCAAGGAGTCGCCTGACACCTGAGATGTGCGATGTCTATACAGGTTGCATTGTCACTGTATTATCCTCAGCACAGTACATAGAAAGCATGATTGAATTCGGCTCATGCGACCCGAAAGATAGCGAAATCACACAAAAAGACACATATACTGCCTCATGGTGGACAGAGACATACCAAGACATCCACTGCAAAACCTACTAAAACTTAACCTTCTCCCTAAGCGCATCAATACTCTCCCTATTGGAAAGATTATCCATCCTTATCCCCCGCGCGAAAAGCCACTCCCTCGTCCTTCCAAGAATCACAACATCTTTCTTCGAAATCTCAGAAACACTACCTGCACCGCAAAGAAACATACACGACCTCATCTCATCAATAATCCCTGAAAGAACAGAAACAACATCCTTATGCGACTTAGTCGCAGCCTTAAGCACCGGCAAAGCAAAACCCGCGTAATCCGCACCCAGCGCAATAGCTTTCACAGCATCAACACCGCTCCTCACACCACCGGATGCAATAATCCCTGTATTCACAGCCTGCCTGCACTCAACCAAAGAACACGCCGTCGGCACACCCCAGTTCTTAAACAGCAACCCCTGCCCTTCCTTATCACGATAATGCTCAACCATACTAAACGACGTACCGCCAAGCCCCCCCACATCAATCATAGAAGCCCCTGTCCTCGAAACCATAATCGCAGTTTCTCTGGAAATCCCCGCACCAGTCTCCTTAACAACCACCGGCACCCCTAGATTCTGGCAAAAATACTTCAGCCGCTCAAAAGAGCCCTTCCAGTTGACATTACCCTCCGGCTGCACAGCCTCCTGCAGGGCATTCAGATGAATTGCAACACCATCTGCCCCAATCTCCTTGCATGCATCCTTGATCTGCCTGATATCATACTCATCAATCAACTGCACAAGCCCGATATTAGATAATACCGGAATCGTAGGCGCAACATCCCGCACCTTATAAGTATCCCACAATTTTTCATCAACCAGCGCAGCCCTCACAGACCCGCACCCAAACGCAACACCGACCTCCTCGCAAGCCCGGGCAAGATTCTTATTAATCTTCTCTGCAATCTTCGCCCCGCCGGTAATCGCCTCAACAATCAGAGGCGCACTCATCTTCTTGCCAAGAAACTCACACGAAAGATCAATCTCATCCCTATCCACATCAACCATCGCATGATGCACAAGAGTCACATCATCAAAACCCGAAGGTACATCAGACTCAACATCTTCCAGAAGACATACCTTGATGTGGCTCTCCTTTCTAATCTCAACATCACTCTTCTTAACTGCCGCCATAAAATACCACTTCTATCATGAAACTTTGCGAAAAACTCCTAAACAACAGTTTACCTGCAAATTATTTATAGTTTCTGGGAGATTTCAGCAAATCCTGACCACATTCTCCCCGCGAGGCACATTCATAAGCTTCTCACCGACCGCAGTCCTCAAAACAACCTTCTCACCGCGAACAACCTCTCCAATCACACATGCATCACAATCAAAATCCCTCAAAATCCCGACCACCTCATCCGCATCACCCGCGCTAACCCCGAAAACAATCCTCCCTTCACACGCAATCTCAAAAACATCAACCCCTAGAATATCGCATATCGCGCGAACTTCCCTCTTAACAGGCACCTTATCATCCTCCACAACAATACGCGCCTTGCTCTTCAAAGCCATCTCATTAAGACACGCAGAAAGCCCACCCCGTGTAGGATCCTTGCACGCCTTGATATACCCTCTGCACGCATCAACGGCCTCAAAAACAGGAGCACAATCAGAAACAAGCGAACTCTCATACCCGAACCGCGAAGAAAGAATAGCCGCGCCATGATCACCCACACTCCCGGAAACTACAATCTTATCCCCTGCCTCAAGGCCGCTATTGGCAATGACCTTATCCGCGATACCGACCCCCGAAACATTAATCAAAATACCGGGAACCTCACCCTTGGAAAGAACCTTGGTATCTCCTGTAACAACAGGCACACCCACTGCCTCGCAAACATTATTGACAGACTCAAGAATCTTCCACAACTTATCATCAGAAAAACCCTCCTCAATCACAAGCGCAAGCGAAAGCCCGATTGGTCTTGCACCCATCACGCAAAGGTCATTGATTGTGCCGCAAACTGCCAGTTTCCCAATATCCCCCCCCGGGAAAAACACAGGCTCAACAGTAAAACTATCCGTAGTAAAAACAACATACTTATCCCCAATTATCACATAAGCTCCGTCATCGGAAACACCCGAGAAGTCGCCCTTGACCGTGAGAATGCGTCTCATCTTATCAATAAGCGCACCCATCTCAGAGCCCCCCGCACCATCACTGATCGTAACCATCTAAAACACCTACTCTCTCTATTGTGGGACTTAATGTTTTAAATCCAAACAATAAAACAGAACTAAAGACACCTGACTTTCAGCTTTTTACTCTTCTTCTTACTATAGACTGAACTAATATCATACAAAGTCTTCTGTTTGATATCTCTTTTATTCTTCCCAAACATGCCTCTAAACCTATCAAAGGCACCCTCTTTTTTACTGGCGCACGACAGCATGCCTTTACTGCCATAGCCTCCATACCCGCACGAAAATGGCGACGGTTTCGATTTACTCTTATTACTCTTTATCATGCCGCTCAACATACTGACTTCTTTCATCACACTATCATTAAGCGTCCTCTTCTTCTTCAATTTAAATCCTTTGCCATGTTGATACCCTGCAGTACTAGGCTGCATGTTCATGCTATTATAATATTGCCACCCAAACAACCCTGCAATCAAAAGCATAACAACAATCAGGCTATTCCTGAGCCAATTGCTCTTCTTCTCCCCTCCCACAATACCCTCCTGCTCCTTAAGTTCCAATTTGACTTCAACCATCAGAGACTCCGCAGAGACCTGACTCTCATAAGCAGAAAGATAATCCCCTCTCTCTATAGCTGCTTTTGCGTTCTTCAGGTGCT
>JAFCBW010000138.1 GCA_017610525.1 Candidatus Nanohalarchaeota archaeon
GTATGGGTGCTGTTGGTTGTTTAGAATTTATGTGGTTTTATATTCTGCGTTTGTGCAGATTGTTGTCCTTTATCCAGTTTTCCAGGCGCTCTATGCCTTGTTCTTTTGTTATTTCTGGCTTCCAGCCTAGTAGTTTTTTGGCTTTTTGTGTGTCTGCGTAGTATACTTTCTGGTCTGCGGGGCGCCAGTTACCGAATTTTGGTTTCATGCCTAGTGTCTCTGTTAGTTCTAAGAGAGATATTGTGTTTTCGTGGCCGCCGCCGATGCTGAAGACTTCGCCTTGTATTTTTTTGATGTTTTTTGCCTGGAGTTCGAGGAGGCGTACGACGTCGTGGGCGTGCAGGATGTCGCGTATCTGTTTGCCGTCGCCGAATATTGTGATCTGCTTGTTTCTGAGTTTTGTGAAGATGAAGTGGGAGAGCCAGCCCTGGTCGATATTTCCGAACTGGTTTTCGCCGTACATACATGAGAATCGGTTTGCTACGCCGCCGAATTCGCGGACGTATAGTTCACCTACGAGTTTTGAGACGCCGTAAGGGGTGTGTTTTTTGGAGTCGATGCTGAATTTTTCGTCTATGCCTTTTTTTTCGTATTCGCCGCTGAAGTCGTAGCGTGTCTTGTGTTCTTCTATTGGTATGTTGTTTACGTTGTCGCCGTAGACTTTGTTTGTTGATGCGAATATTACGGGGGCTTTTGAGTGTCTTGCGAGGTTGAATGTGCCTTGTGCGTTTATGCGAAAGTCGCTTGAGGGGCTTTCGTAGCTTGTGGTGACTGCAACTTGTGCTGCAAGGTGGTATATTATGTCGAGGTCTACTGTTGTCAGGAATTCGGTTATGTCGTCGAGTTCGCGCCTGAAGATTTCCAGTTCAGGGTATTTTGTTTTTAGCATGTTCAGGTTGATTTCGCTCCCGGGGCGGGAGAGGTTGTCGTATATCATTACTTTGTGGCCTTTTTTCAGCATGTGTTCTGCGAGGTTTGTGCCGAGGAAGCCTGCGCCGCCTGTGATTAATATTTTCATGGTGTTCACATCGTTTCAATTTCTGTTTTTTTTGGATTTTTGGTTGTGGTGACTCTTTGTTTGGTGTAATATTGGGTTTTTGGATATAAATATTTTAAGTTTATTGGCTTATGTTTGTATGTGAGTTTTATGAAGATTGCGTATGTTATTCCTACTTTTTTGCCGAATATGGGTGGTGCTGAAGTTATTGCTTATGAGACTGCAAAAAGGCTTGTGGAGAGAGGGCACGAGGTTGATGTATATACGTCGAAAAGTTATTTTTCGAAGGAGCTGGGGGCAGGCTTTGAGGAGATGGATGGCATCACTGTTTTTAGGTTCTCTAATGTTTTTGAGTATGGCTATTTTATCCGCTACTGGGGGCGTGGGTTTTTGCGCAAGTTGAAGGAGAAGGAGTATGATGTTATTGCGCCTTATTCGTTTGGGCATATCAATAGCATTCTTGCTTTGAGGTATGCGCATCGCGCAGGTATTAAGCATGTCATGCATTCGATTATTGATCTTCCGCCGAGGTCATTTTTTGCGGGGTGTGCCAAGGATATTTATAATTGGGTGTCGTTTAAGGTGACTTTTAAGTGTAATCGGAGGTTTACTACTTTTACTGATTTTGAGAAGGAGTGGCTTGTCCGAAGAGGCGTTGTTGGGGATGATGTGGATTTGCTTGCGCCAGGGATTTCGGATATTGCGTTTGATAAGTATTCCAAGGAGGAGGATTTTGTTTTGTATGTCGGGAGGATTCACCGGACTAAGGGATTGCTTTCTCTTGTCAGGGCTATGAAGGGGGTTGGTGCTAAGCTTGTGATTGCGGGGCCTGATGCGGGGTTTCGCTCGGAGTTAGAGAGGGTGATTGCGCGTGAGGGGATTTCTGGTGTGGAGTTTGTCGGGCCTGTGTTTGGAAAGGAGAAGTATGATTTGATTTCGAGGTGTAGGGTGTTTTGCCTGCCTACGTCTTTTGAGGCGTTTGGGATTGTGCTTCTTGAGGCGATGGCGCAGGGGAAGGCTATTGTTACGACGCGGGTGGGTGCGATTCCGTATTGGGTGGGTGAGGAGGCTAAGGTTGTTGAGTATGGTGATGTTGCGGCGCTTAGGGGGGCTCTTTTGGGTCTTCTTTCGGATGGTAAGTTGCGGGAGAGGATGGGTCGGTTGGGGCGGAAGAAGGCGATTGGTTACAGGTGGGATAAGATTATTGACAGGACTCTTGAGGTTTATGATTCGTTGTGATTTTTTATGAAGAAGAAGTTTAAGGTTGCTTATTTTGCGCTGTCTGAGGTGTATGGCGGGCATGATGCGGGGTTTGTGCATGCGCATAGTGTTGTGTCTTGTTTGGGTAAGGTGGGTGTTGATGTTGAGTTGTTTATCGGTGCGCCTGGGAAAGGTGTTAAGGCGGATGTTGAGTGTGTGTTTGTGAAGTTGCCGCGACTTTCTAATGTTTTTCGGGTTAATCCGGTTTCTTATTTCAGGAGTTTTTTTGAGGTCAGGAGGCGGCTTAATGGTGTTGATATTGTGCATGAGAGGTTTCATGTGAATCCTGTTGATTTGCTTTTTCTGGGCAGTAGGAAGTATGTGCTTGAGGTCAATGATCCTGCTATTGAGCTTGCTCATGGTTTTAGGAGGGTTTTGTATAAGTGGCTTGTTAAGATGAAGTATGATAGGGCGGATGCTATTGTTGTGCAGACTGAGACTTTGAAGGGGATTGTTTCAAAGCATACTGATACGCCTGTTTATGTTGTGCCTAACGGGGTTGATGTTTCGCGGTTTCGTCCGGGTGTGAAGAGCGGGTTTCGCAAGAAGTACGGGTTTTCTGATTCGGATGTGGTTGTCACTTTTGTGGGGAGTTTTAGGGAGTGGCATGGGGTGCTTGATGTTGTCCGGATGGCGCGACGGTTGCCACATGCTAAGTTTTTGCTTGTGGGCAGCGGGAGGTTGTTTTCTGAGGTGCAGAGGGCGGCAGCCGGTGTGGATAATGTTGTTCTTGCGGGGGCTGTGGATTATGATGAGGTGCCCGGGATTATGGCTGGGTCGGATGTGCTGATTGCGCCGTTTAGTACGAAGGGGTTTGCTGAGCTTGATGAGTATGGATTCTGGTGGTGTCCTGTGAAGCTGTTTGAGTATATGGCGTCGGGGAGGGCGGTTGTTTCTTATGATTTTTTTGAGGTTCGGAAGATTGTTGGTGATGGGGGGCTGGTTTGTGGAGAAGTTGCGGATGCTTTTGGATGATGCAGGTTTGAGGCGTGATGTTGGGAAAGTGGGGCGCAGTTTGGCTTGCGAGGAATATGGGTGGGAGAAGAGAGTTGATGAGTTGGTGAGGGTTTACGCAAGTTTATGAGTTTTTTTGGTGTGGGTCAGATTATGCGCAATGCTTTTAGTACTGTTGCTATGAAGGATGTCTCTTCTCTTAGGATTGCGATTCCTGCGTAGATTATCGTGTATGTTGGTTTGAGCCCGTTTGTTATGTTTTTTATTACTGTGAATGTGTACAGGCATAGTGTCAGGAAGATGAATAGTTTTGGTATGACTATTGAGATGTTTAAGATAGTGAATAGGGCCATTCGCATGTATGGTGTCTTTTCTTTGTGTTTTTTGTAGTATTTTGGCATGTGTTTTCCGAACCACCATGAGCGTGCCAGTGTTTCTTTTAGTGTTGATGGCTCGCCTTTGTGGTATTGGATTGCTTTTTTTGCGAATGCTATTTTGTGGTTTGATTTTATTAGCTTGTCTCCGAAGTCGCGGTCTTCTGCTGCGTCGAGGGTTTTGTCGAAGCCTTTGAGTTTTTGGAAGAGGTCTTTTTTTATTATCCACATTGAGAAGGGGGTGTAGTTTTTGTAGTGGATGTTGAATATTTCATTGTTTATTCTGGATATTAATGTTTTTGGTTTGTGGACGGTTCTTCTGTCAATTACTGCGTTTGCGCCTTTTTTGAATTCTTCCAGTACATATTTTGACCAGTTTTTGTCGTATACTGAATCACTTTCTATGAATGCTATGATGGGGTTTCTGGCTTTTTTTGCGCCGATGTTTCTTGCCTCGGAGCGGTTTGATTTGATGTTGTGTACTGTGCATCCTTGTTTTTTTGCTATTTCTCTTGTTTTGTCTTTTGAGTTGCTGTCGATTATTATGATTTCGTCAAGGTTTACTGTCTGGTTTTTTAGGGATTCTATGCATTCTTTTATTGTTGTTTCGTTGTTGTATGTAGGGATTATTGCTGTTATTTTCATGATATCATTCAACTTGCTGTTTGTTCTATGTTTTGTTTTGGATTTTAAATATTTAAAATCCGTTTTGCTATTGGTTGTTATGTATGTCTGTAGGATTTGTGATGATTTTCATTCGCCAAAGAATATGAAGGTGGATTTGTCGACGCACATTACTCCCCTGACGCTGGCGCTTTCAGGGATGGGGGTGCGGCAGGCTATTATTGCGCGTAATTCTGAGATAAGTAAATTAGATGATGTTGGTGTCTATACTATCAAGCCTGAAAGGCCATTTAGCCTGGTTCGTGCGGGTCTTACTGCTTATAAGAAGATAAAAGAGATTGATGAAAAGTTTGATGTGATTCATTTTCATAATCCTGCTTTTTCTTCAGTGGTTTCAAAGAGAAGTGAGTTGGCGCCTATTATTATGACTTTGCATGATTCTCCGTTGGATATCAAGAATAATATAAGATTTAATAGTTTTAGAAATGTAAAGGAAGGTCTTTATTATTACTATATGTCTAAGTATGCTGCAAGAAGGGTAGATGCAGTTGTTTGTGTTTCTTCGGGTGTGAGTGATTTTTTGGTGAGTGTTTGGGGGGTGCAGCCAGAGAAAGTTTTTACGATTACTACGGCGGTTGATGAAAAGGTATTTTATCCGCGCCGGGCTGAAAAAGATATTGATTTGGTGTTTGTAGGGCGTTTTGTTGATAAAAAGCGACCTTTTGATTTTTTGAAGGTAGTGGCTATTTTGAAAAAGGTGTATCCGAATATTAAGGTTTGTATGGTCGGTGGTTGTCCGAGTGATATTTTGTATGATGATGTTGTCCGATGGATTAAATTGAATGGCTTATCACGAAGTGTGTCTGTTATTTCTCCTGTGGCTCAGCATGAACTGAGTTCGATTTATTCGCGCTCGAAAGTGCTTTTGCTACCTTCAGTTACAGAGAGTTCGCCGAAAGTCTCTTTGGAGGCAATGGCTTGTGGGGTTCCTGTTGTGATTACGGATATCATGGGTAATAAAGATGTTTTGGTGGATGGGATGACAGGTTTTTTTGTTCCTCCAAAGAATCCGGATGTGATGGCTTCAAAAATAATGGTGTTGTTGGATGATGGGTTATTGAGGAAGAAAATGGGGGATCGTGCAGTCAAGAGGA
>JAFCBW010000139.1 GCA_017610525.1 Candidatus Nanohalarchaeota archaeon
TTTTCAGATGTTGAGAAAGAGATTCTATTCAACCCTGAGTTATATACTGGCATGTCTTCCCAAAAGACAGAGATGGTATGCGAATTCTGGAAGAAGCGCCTGCAGATTAAGTAGGGGTTCTGAGTTGTTTGGTTGCAAAAAAGAAACAGGTGTTTCAAAAGTGCAACTTTAGGGCGTGATATTGATAACAAAAACAATTGAGTTTTGGGTTTAAAGACAATTCTGTGCCTCCAAAGCCACTTATTCCTGTTGACACTACAATATTATTTAAAATTATATTCTCATAGTTTCTACATTCAGTCATTTCATTAACAGTGGTGGATAATATGCATATACGGCAGCCCATAATTTCGATTCTTGCGCATGTAGATCATGGCAAGACCACTCTTCTCGATTCAATCAGGCAGTCGAGGGTGGCATCAGGTGAAGCAGGCGGCATCACACAGCACATAGGTGCCTCAGAGGTGCCACAGGATGTTCTTATCAAGTCATGCGGCAAGCTCCTGAAAAAGTACGGGATTGATGTCAAGCTGCCGGGCCTGCTTTTTGTAGATACTCCGGGACATGCTGCTTTCTCTTTGCTCCGTAAGCGCGGCGGGATGCTTGCAGATATCTCTATCCTTGTCATTGACGTGACAGAGGGAATCAAGCCACAGACTGTAGAATCCATAAAGATCTTAAAACAGTATAAGACTCCTTTCATTATCGCTGCAAACAAGATAGACAAGATCTCCGGGTGGATACCCCATAAGAAACTATGCTTTGCAGAGACTTATGATAAGCAGAGACCGGATGTGCGCGAAGACCTTGATATGAAGCTCTATAAGCTGATAGGTGAGCTTCATGAGCAAGGGGTTACATCTGACAGGTTTGACAGGTTGGGTGATTTCACAAAAGGAATTGCCATCGTCCCTATTTCTGCAAATACTTCAGAGTGCATTGCTGATCTTCTGACAGTGCTCTGCGGCCTGACCCAGAAGTATCTTGAAAAAAAGCTTGAGATTGATCCCAAAGGTCATGGCAAGGGAACTGTGCTTGAGGTGAAGGAAGTCAAAGGGCTTGGGATGACTATTGATGTCATTCTTTATGATGGTATTGTGAAAAAGGGTGATGTGCTTGTCATCGGCCATCCTGACGGTGCGATATGCACGAAAGTGAAGGCCCTGTTCAAGACCAAGCCCATGAAAGAGATCAGGGTTGAGAAGCAGTTTATTTCAATGGATGCTGTTGCTGCTGCAAGCGGTGTGAAGATTTCTGCGCCGGGACTGGATAATGTGGTTGCAGGAGTTCCGATTATGTCTGCAAGGTGCATGGAGGAGGCAGAGGAGCTTAAGCGCGAGGTGCAAAAAGAGATTGACGAAGTTGAGATTAAGACTGATGATTGCGGTGTGATTATCCGGGCAGATGCCCTGGGTAGTCTTGAGGCGATTGTCAAGATGTTTCGGGAAAAAGACATCAAGATCAAGAGAGCGGAAATAGGTGTTGTGAATAAGAAGGATATTGTGTGCATGGAGGAAGTTGATGATGCGCACAAGGCAATTTTCGCATTCAATACAAAAGTCCTTGATGAGGCAGAAGAGCTTGCAAGAAGAGGAGAGGTAAAGATTTTCAAGAATGATGTTATTTACAGGCTCATTGAAGATTATGAGGAGTATATTTCTGAGTGTGAGGAGAAAAAGAAGAAAAGTGTGCTAGAGTCTGCGTGCATACCTGCAAAGTTGAGGTTCATGGAGGGCTTTGTGTTTCGCCAGTCAAAGCCGGCAATAATCGGTATGGAGATCCTCTCCGGCTCTCTCAAAAACAGTGTGCGCCTGATCAATAATGACGGCAGGATTATAGGCACAGTGCATGCGATGCAGGAAAAAGGAAAAAACGTCTCATGCGCCGAAAGCGGCAAGCAGGTCGCAGTAAGCCTTGAAGGCGCAATTGTAAACCGCAACATCAAAGAAGGAGAGATTTTCTTCTCTTTTCTGAGCAAAGATGACTATCAATTACTTTTAAAAAACAAGAATCTTCTGAAAGATTCAGACATGAATGTCCTTGAAGAGATAAGAGAGATAATGGTCCGAAAGGACAAGTATTGGGATGTGGTATAATATGACAAATAAAGTTTCAGTTATCGGCTGCGGAAAGCTAGGCTCAAAGATCGCCTACACAATTGCGCAAAGAGGCATTGCAGATTCAGTAGTAATTGTAGATTTACTGGCAGACGTTGCAAAAGGAAATGCAATGGACATTGCGCAGTCTGTAGCCTTTGTAAATGGGTGTGAGGTTAGTAGTGGGGGGTATGAGGATATTACCGGTTCTTCCGTTGTTGTCGTCACTGCCGGCAAGCCGCGCACACCAGACATGAACGACCGCCTTGAACTTGCAAAAATCAACGCAAAGATTGTATCGTCAGTTTGCGCAGGTATTAAGAAGTATGCGCCTGATTGTATTGTTATTACGTGCAGTAATCCTATGGACCTGATGAATTATGCTGCGTTCAAGGCGCTAGGCTTTCCTGCGTCAAAGGTTATCGGGTTTGGGGGGAGGCTTGACAGCGCGCGGTTCAAGTATGTTGTAGCAAAACATCTTGGTGTTAAGATGTGTGATTTGTCGTGCGATGTTGTAGGCGAGCACGGCGAATCGATGGTACCTTTATTTTCAAGAGTGCGCCTGAAAGGCGCTTCAGTTGAGTTTTCAGCATCTGACAAGGAAAAGATCATGACAGATGTAAGAGGAATTGCGCTTGAGATCATCAAGCTTAAGGGGATTACGGACTTCGCGCCTGCAAGTTGTGTGTGTGATATGGTTGAAGCTATTGTTAAGGATTCGGGGCTTATCGCGCCTTGTTCTATGAATTTTTCTGATGTCAGTGTTGGGGTGCCTGTTAGGTTGGGGAAGAATGGCGCTGTGGCTGTTGAGTGGGAGATGAGTGATGTTGAGAAGAAGATGCTTGATGAGAGTCGTGAGAAACTGCGCGGGATGGTTGGGAAGCTTGGTGTTTAGTGTTGATATGGTTTATCGAGTAAATTAAATATTATAGCGCATGTCCGTATATGAAGTATATCTGAATTGTGAGGAATTAATATGGAAGACAAGATAACCATCCTTCACCCTCAGGGTAAAAAGGGTGTTAACATCAGTAAAACTAAATATGAGGTTATGAAAAATAGTATCCTTGATACACAAGGGAAAACGGGGAAATGACCTTCT
>JAFCBW010000140.1 GCA_017610525.1 Candidatus Nanohalarchaeota archaeon
TCCTGACTGTCTATTACATGGAGTTCCTTTCCATCCACCAACGGCTTAAAACCACCTGGGGTAGTTTGTGCCTCAAAGATATTCAAAGCAATAGTGCCATCTTTCGTTGGAAGAGTCAACTTTATCTTCTTTCCGTTCTTTGCCACAGTGATTTTATCTCTCGACTCCGAATCTACCTTAGGTGTCATACCAGTCAATACAAAATCAAATGCACCTAGAACAGGATCCTGATAAGCGACATTCTCTTCTGAAGTCACGATTTCATCCGGGCTGTAAGATATCTTTATCTTGCTTATCTTGGTTCCACTGGAAACAAATTCTGTAGCAGCACCACTGATTGTGTCATCTCCATCCTTAACTTCCTGCCCATGTTCTAGTGTTAGTTTAGCAGATCCGATGAATATCGTTGCAGATGCTCCTTCAGTTGCAGCTCCTCCAGCAGCGCTCGGCATTTTTGTCTCACTCAGTTTCTTGATTGTTATCTGGGAGTTTGTTGTTGGGTCCACAGTGATTGCTGAGTTCGCAGCCTTCTCGTACTGCACACCATCAAGCAAAAATACACCCTTTAGTGTCGTTGACGATGAACCGGTCCATGAAGTCATCTTGATTGTATGTGTCTCTCCATCCAACTCGAAACTTACAGCATCACCACCAGCAACAAGAGACTTCTCTTCACCGCCGCCGTACAGAACAAGTTTTGTAGTACTGATAAGGCTCTGTACACCTACAGTGAATGTCTTGCCCATAATGACAATGTCCCTTCCGGCAATACCTGGTCCTGCAGTTGTTGTATTATCTGGATCCTGTACATCTAGTCCTGTAGGGAAAGTCAGCGTAAGATTATACAAAACAGCACTGCTTGGATTGTACAATATCAGACGTGGCGTATCTGTATCACCAGTTGGATCTTCCTCACTATACTGCACAACAGTATTTTCCGTAAGGTCAAGCACCTGATTCATTGCTGTAGTAGTACCGTCATCATATGTTACTGTCTGCATCTCAAGTAGATTAAGGTCATTTGAAGACAAAGTAGATTTTACTTCACTCAATGAATCTGTTCTGGTAGATGCATCAATATATAGTTTCTTCGAACTTGTCTCAATCTTCACACCATCAGTTACCTGTGATGTTCCGCTGTCCGCGCAAGTTACACTGCACGTAGCACTCTCAATACCGGACTGTGCTAATTTCCCGCCGATATTAATACCGCCAACAACGTCAGCAGTAATTGCGCTGGCACCAACTACAATAACTGTGTCAGATGGTCCCATGTTTTGAAAGTCACTCAGATCCGCAGCAGCCAGTGCCGGTCCCATAAGTGTTGCTCCTGTCAGGAACAGCCCGAGAGCTCCGGAGGCAACCTTCTTTATTTTTTGCATTTGCATTTTTCATGCACCTCTTTTATTTTTTTTTGTCAGAAAAACAATATAAGGTAAATATTGTTTATCCTTCCCTATATCATTTTATCTCCCGTCCAAAAGACTAAAAGACAATATTGGACATACCATCTTAATCCATTTAAACTTTAACCTCATATTGGTGTTCCATATATAAGTACTTGACTCGTAACAGTTCCACAGCAGAAAATACCCCAAAATCAACCCGCTTAATTTTAAAAACAAAGCAAAAATTAAGAAGATAAATGTTCCAACTAAGAAAATAACCCTTTATTTAAAAAAACAAGCCAAAAAATAGCATATCTAAAAATACACCAGAAAAACCACAAAAATACCTGCAACAGAAACAAACAAATATAAACTTAAAAAATCATGGAAGATATACAATACCCAAAACAAACCAGTGACCTAAAGCAGAACAACACAAACTACACTTTGTGCGCTTGAACGAAGTGAAACGCACTTAATGATCAACCTTTTATAAGGTTGAAGCGAAGCTTTATGGTCGCTCTGATAGTCAGCCTTTCTGAAGGTTGTCGCCAGCCTTTCAAAAGGTATTTACAGGAGGTAATAAATATGCCAATAATCGGATTAAACTACAAAAAAATAAGCGCAGAAAGAAAAAGCGCAGTAAAACCCAACATGAAAATAAACACAGGACCTGAAATAACCAGCATAAAAAAATCCAAGCTCCAGGGATTTGACAACGAGATAGACGTTCTCACAGTAGGCTTCAAATTCAAAAGCGACATCGACCCCCAAATCGCCACAATTGAAATAGAAGGCTCGATAGTCTACAAAACAGGCAAAGTAGCTGAAATTCTGAAAGCATGGGACAAAAACAAGGAAGTACCACCCTACGCACACATAGAGCTAATCAACCACATATTCAAAAAAACAGGCATATTAGCACTCCAGCTCTCAGACATAATGCAGCTGCCACCGGTAATAAGCATGCCAAAACTAGAGATAACAGAACCTGCAAAAAAGAAAAAGAAATAAGGCGCATACAAAAACAAAAAAACTAGCCAGAACCATCCTGTTTCCTGTCACGTTTGACATCAGCATTCAAGACAACACGATTAGTCCTGCCGACCCTCTCCCTTGAAAGGATTCCCCTCTCCTCAAGCTCAAGCATGATCCTCGAAACCTTTGCCTTGGAAAAATCAGTAGCGCGAACAATATCCCTCTGCTTGCACGTCTCCCCCTTCTCAACAATAAAATCAACAACCTTGCGCTCATCATCCTTAAGCACAGAAAACACCCTCTTCATCCCGGTAGCATCCCCCCCCTTCCTGACTCTCAAAAAATAATACATGACAGCAAAAAGAGCAGCAACACTCAACAACCCAACAACAGCCAACAGGCCATAATCATAATCCAGATCATCAGGAACAGGATCCACAGGCTCAGGCGGCTTGCCGACAAACTCAAAATGAGATTCAAAAGGATATGTCCTCCCAAGCTCCGGTCCCACAACAGCCCAATCAAGCGAAACCTTTCTGCCCATCTCAGTACCTATCTGCGCACCTGGGGGGAAATACGGATCAAAATCCTCCGCAGAAAGAAGCGAAGCCCCCTCTGGCAAAAGAACCCCGAGATTATAACTCTGGGTAGGATCCTTGATACTGTAACTGTAAGAAAACAAATCAGTTCCCCCGGTCTTCCTCACAAGGTCATAAGCATCAAAACTAAACCATACAGTATAATTCTCCCTCATCTTACTATTAGGGACACACGATATCTGCGACCCGTAAGTCTCCTTCTAGCATCATCAATACGCGCAAAAACAAGATAATTGACACGCTCAGTATTCATCTCAACAAAATTAACCTCAACCTCAAAATGAACAACACCGCCACCATCAATATCAGCGCTGACATGATGCTCAGAAACCTGCGACGCAAAGCCCGCACTAAAAAACAGCAAAAAAGCAAACATACAGGAGCAAAAAAGCAATATCTGCCTGAACCGCATACCCACATCATTCACCCTTGATCAACATTCCGCCAACACCGGCCCTTGCAAACTTATGCATCATATCAGACAGTGACACTAAAGAATTCTGCGCATCCCTCATGGAAAGCACAATCTTCTCAGGAGCCAGCACCTCAACAGCCGTAGGCGCATAATTAATCACAACATTGACAAGCGCCTCAAACTCCTTCGCCATAAGCGTAACCTCGCAGACCTGCGTAAACAGCACATCCACACCCCTCTTCTTAAGCCCCTCAGGCACATCAATCTCATCAACATCCGTAAACGACTCCTGGGTAACCTCAACAGACGGCTCAGAAGCCATATCCTTGACATGCTTCTTAAGCGCAGACACACACACAGCCTTATCCGCTGACTGCACCTCAAAAATCATCCACGTCTTGATCCATCCCTTCTCAAGAAGATCATTCATCCTTAAATCATCATCATTCATATGCAATTACCTCCATAAAAGACAATAAACACCATAAGCAAATTTAAATAACTATCCCAAAAGCGCAAAGATAATAAATATTATAGCCGCTGCCATTTATATACTTTACACAGGCCCAAAAAAACAACAATACCATCGTTCCATTGACCCCGAAACAAAAATTAAAAGTTCATACAACTCCCAAAAACCTAACAAACAAAAATAAACCCCTAAAACAAAAAACGTAACTACTCAGGCATCCCCTCAACACAAAAATTAACCCCCTGCATAGCGATTCACCCGATATCTAATCCTATCGGAGAAATTATTGTGAGAATTGCAATCTGGTCGGATGTTACTGCTTTTCTCTTTTAACAACTTTTGGATATCGCGAATTTGCTTCTCTTGACATGCTCACATGT
>JAFCBW010000031.1 GCA_017610525.1 Candidatus Nanohalarchaeota archaeon
AAACAGTACAAAATACGCAAAATACCCCCCAAAACACCAAAAAACCTATAAAAACATAGGGTACAGAATATAATCATATGGACCCCATAATCAACCACACAAAATCCTTAATCCTCTTATGCGCAACTCTAATGATCCTCGCAAACCCCGCGCACGCAGAATCAGGCATAGACCTCTTCGAAGAGACCTCAATCACACCTCCCACCCTCGATGGCGCAGAAATCTATACAGACACCCTAAAACTCATTCTCGAACTAAAAGACATAAACACAAAAGAGCCTCTGACCGACATCCACATGAACATAGAACTAATAAGCGTAACAGCTGCCACAAAAACCATAAAATACATTGGCGATGACTCAACACTCGAACTGAACCTGCCACGCCAGGAATGGATAATACTCCTCAAAGGCGATCTTCTAAGCACAACAGGAAAAGACTACTATGCTGCATACACAATCGATTTAGACGCAGACACAAACCAGACCATCTACCTCCTCCCTGTGGGAAGCGTTGAAGGCATGGTATACACAGACAAAGAACAGACACAAGTAGTAGAAGGCGCAATCCTGAAATTCGACTGCAACGCAGACTACGGCGACCCAAAAGACATGACAACAGACACCTTCGGCTCATTCAAAAGCGAATGGCTGCCCGCAACCACATGCAGGATCTACGCAAAACACGAAAATCAGGTGGGCTCAACAGAAGTGGCAATCTCTCCCGGCACACTATCAAACACGCAGATTATACTCGACAAAGATACAGTCGTAAAAGACAGCAAAATACAACTCATCTTAGCCGCCGCAGCACTCATCCTGCTAATCATATTCCTGATACACATAAGCAAATACTCATCCAAAATCCCCAAAAAAGAGCAACCTCCGGCACCCCAACAACCAAAACGGACAAGAGACATAATAAACACCCTGAACCAGAAAGAAAAAAGCATAGTGACATTCCTTCTTGAAAACAACAACGAATCAACCCAGAACAAAATATATCACGCCACATTCATCCCCAAAACATCACTTTCCCGTTCTCTACTATTACTGGAACAAAAAAGAATAATCCGGATAGAAAAACTGGGAAATCTAAGAAAAGTAAAATTAACCAAATGGTTTCTGGATAAAGACTCATAAGAATTTATTATGCGATTCATGCAATTCTTAAGCTTCTTTTCGAAGCAATGGCATAGATGAAAAGTACCGGAAATACAATTGCACTGAATTTCCGCAGATTTTATTGCAATAATGCACTATATCTGCAACAAAAACGAAATGGAACCAATCCAGACCTTAATTCTAAAAACACGCCAATTTGGTTCAACATAAGATGATTTAAACCACCCAACATATATATCCTGTTTCATTCAATAAGCCAATCACATTATTCAAACAGGAGGTTTTCAAATGAAAACAACAAAACATCTCAGACAAATCATGACACTGACAATAATCATGCTAATCTCATTCAGCGCCATAACCGGCGCAATCGGATTTGCCACAACCCCGCAAGCCGTAAGCATATCCCAAACATCAACAGTACAGGCATCCTGCGGGCAGCTACTATACTTCTACAGTGACAATTGCCCCCACTGCAAATCCCAATCAGAAACAATAACAGAACTGGAAAAGAAAAGACCCTGCCTGGAAATATCGCACATGAATATCTACAACAATCCGGACGCAAAAGACAAATATGACCTGCATGCAGTCCCTGCAATGATATACATAACCTCCGACAACTGCTACAAGATAAAAACCGGAGACACAAATTATGATCGCCTGGTATCCTGGCTCGATTCAGATGAAGGTCAGATATGCGCATCATCAACCTCATCAGGTGGCACAAGCACCAGTACCGCACCATCTACTGGATCAGGAGGCACAACAATCGAACCCGTATCACTCTGCGACCGCGAATGCAAGTCCCTTGGATATGCATCCGGTACATGCAGGACCTGGGCAATATCTCCATCAGTTGAATGGGGATGCAACTCAGATGAAACAAGCATCGGACATACTCAAGACTGCAAAGTAGAACAAGGGCTAGTCGGAATCGGCAAAGCCTGCTGCTGCACAAAATCATCATCTGGTATCCAGATTCACATATCCGCAGACAAATACACATACAAGCCAAAAGAAAATGTACAGATAACCGCAAGAATAACCACACAAAACACACAAGTAAACATGGACGATTTCAAAGTAACCGCAAATATACACAGACCCGACAACACAATAGAATCGATAGGCCTATACCGTAAAGACCCCTGCATTTGTGCAACCTGTGCATGCGAACCAGGAACAGAATGCAATTGCGATACACAATGTTCATGCACATATAAGGGAATATACTACAATACAGAAGAAACCGGAAACTACATCATATCTGCAACAGCATACGACACTAACAGCATGACCGCTACATCAAAAACAATATTTCAGGTAACAGGCACATCAGACTATCCTCCGAAAATAACATCCGCAACAATATCTCCCGGCACCACAACAGCCACAAAGAAATTCAATGTATACATGTCAGCAAAAGACGACGTAGGCCTAAAATCAATCGCATTCTACAAAGTCAGAGAACCAATCAACAGGATAAGCTCAGTATCAGTAAAACGAGTCACATCTAGCGGCGCAGATGACTCAACAACAGCACAACCTGAAGTCACCATCACTTACGCAGAAGCATCAACAGATGCCAAAGAAGATGAAACCACCGGCATCGTCCTTGTAGACGAGGCATCGGACAGTGAATCAACACTCGCCGGATCCACAGAAAGCGAAATAAACAAGCCCGAACTTGTCTCATCAGAACTGATAGCCTACAAATACGCCCACAACTGCAATGGCGAAACAAAATGTTCCCATACGTGGACTGTCACAGAAACACAATCTGGCAGGCACACATATAAATTTGTTGCATATGACACAAACGGCCAGAAAACAGTACAATATAAGACCTTCTACGTACAGCCGGTCAACACAAAATACGTCTATCTTAACGAAAAATTTGCACTATACCTCGGTGAGACCGCACACATAACCGACTACAACAATATGAAACTCCGGCTGATCAATATACTTCAGCCCCGCTGCGCAAGCCAGGAATCAGAGGATGGTACCGCAACGTCATCTGCGCGATGCATAGGTGCGGAGCCTCTTGCAACAATAGAAATAATCAACCCACGCACCGACAGCACCATGACCTCGACCGCAACTCTCCTGAGAATGTCAGCAGGTGAAACAAGAGAGGTATTCGGTGCAAAAATAACACTCCTCGAACTTGACAGCGAAAAAGGAACATTCATCGTGAGAAAAGGTGCGCAATCAGACCTCGTGGACATAGAAATATCCCCGAAGACAAGAACGATCTCCTACGATGAAGCCGCAGAATACAAAATAACAGTAAAAGACAAACACCCCCAATTGCTCATACACACCGAATGCGATGAAGATCAGGATGACTGCCCATCTACTGCACAGCAGCAATACACATATGATATCACAGTAAACAACCTCCCATTCCAAAAAGAATATCCGCTCACCATAACTCTTGAAGCAGGCACCACAGAAACATTCACACTGACGGTCACACCCTTTCAGATAACAACAACCCTCAAAGAGATGCACATCTCAAAAGCAGTTGCCGCAAGCAACACAATCACAGCACATGCGACCCTGCAATCAATGGAAATAAAACCCGTAGCAGTACAATACAGGCCCCAAAAAGAATACGCATTCAGCGTCACAGCAAAACTAAAAAACAATGCGCAGGTACAGGACACAGATCACGCAACACTGACAATCAAACCAAAAATCTCCCCCCCAATGCCGCCGGGTGAAGAAACAACAATCAAACTCTACAATGGATGGAACCTCATCTCCCTGCCAGGCAAACTGATAGAGTTCATAGAACTTACAGGCGCGAACAACAAAAAACTCCTCGGATTCGTATACCTTCCAAAAGAAAAGAAATACGTTACAATAAAAGAAGCCCAGAAAATACTTGGAAATGAATTCTACGAATACCTCGCAAAACACGCATTCTGGATATATTCATACGATGACTCAGAACTGCGCATAAAAATCAACCGGGACGTATCATACAACGAACTCGAACTATACAATGGCTGGAACCTGCTGCCAGTAACAGAAGATATGGTCGGCGGATACCTGAAAGACATCAAAGGCACCTGCGAATTCGAAAAACTATATCGCTGGATTGCAGGAGATCAGAAATGGGAAAAAATAACAGAAGAATATGTATTCCAGCAATCAGAGCTAAACTACGGAATTGCAATCAAATCTGCAAACTACTGCCTGCTTGGCGGCGGGACCATAACAGAACCCCCGTCCATGCCGGATGAATAAGGAGGCGGCATCAAATGAAAACACAACATCTCCCCCTGGCATTCATTCTGCTATTTGCAATAGTGGCTGCCACCTGCGGTTGCACAGCAAACGACACATGCCCCACAGGCGAATATACAAAAGATGGCATATGCTGCACCTATGTATGCGAAAAAACATGCCCGCAAGGATACGTTGAAGGCACATGCAAATGCGAATGCAAAAGCGCAGAAGACAACACAACCCCTGACCCGAACCTTGACGACATATTCGCAGATGAGCAAATAGACCCTCCGGGAATCCCGGAATAAAAACCAGACCAAACCGCAAACAACAAAACAAACATAAAATTCACTTAAAGCCGATAAGGGAAACACTACCCACTAGCACTCTGGTATAACGGCCAGAGTGCGTTTCCCTCTTAAGAAAACATCAAAAAACAAAAAATATTCAACTCAATTTGGGAAGCGAACGCCTACCCACACTCTGGTTGCCGCCAGAGTGCGTTTCCCTCTTTATAGTTAGCGCCGTTACTAAATATACCAAATTAACAAATAATCAATCGGTGCTAATCTATCCGGGTGAATCTCCGATTCACTGTATGGTAAAATTTCAACGAAATTTTAAGCATATGGTGAAGACATTTGTTCAAAAAGTTATGTCTCCAACTATAATCCTCTTCTGATTTTGCTATGGCCTATATCTCCTCCAGAAACCTTCTATCGTTTCAATCATATCATAAATACCTCTCCGCCACATCACATTCTCTGGGCACATCCCTCATCTCAAATCTCACCATAACTTATATATACTCCTTAATTCATAATCTTAACAAACAATAATCAACAGAAACAAACAATATCATTCAGGTGGAAAAAACATGCCTCCAAAAGAAGTAGAAATCCCAAGCGAAAGAGACGATTACGAAATAGTGCCTCTGACACCTCTAAGGCGACTCGAAAAGCGCCTCGAGACAATAGAGACAACAAAATCCATGACCCATCTTGAAAAATTCATAGACAAAGTTCTCGACATGGTCGAAATGAACCAGAAAATCGTAGACGAAGTCGTAAGAGCAAACCAGGGTTTAAGAGAAGATATATCAATACTCATCTCAAAAATCGACGATTCCCAATCCAAGATGTCAGAATTCATAGACATAATAAAAGAAGCAGGAGAACAGGATAGCGGTGACGCAATATCAAAAGAACTGATAGATGGCGTTGTCTCCCCTCTGGTTGACAAGATAGAAGCCTCAAGCATCAAATCCGCCGAAAGCACAACACAGATGGCAGATACATTAGCTGCAATAGAAAAAAGAATGAAAACCATGCAGCTTGGTGGTCAGGGAGCATCCCCTGGTGGTGCAGCAAGCATACTCCAAAGAAGGCGCCCCCCTCAACAGAACACTCCGCCTCCACCATAAAATACTAATCAGGTATTAATATGAAACTAGGTTCAAAAAACATAGAGCTATTTTTTGTTGCAACATTAGCAATACTGACTGTAGTCGAATTCCTGCTCCTGTCTGCAGGAATAATATCCCAACAGCTAATACTTACACTGCTAAACATGACCATGTTGATGGTAGTCGGTGGTGAAATACTGATCTGCATATTGTTGCTGAGAATCTATGATAAAATTGCAATAATTTCAGAAAGGAAAAGACATTGAGCAGCAGATAAAAACACACCTTATAATATCTGGTCAAGGCACTAATAACTAAAGTCTCGTGCCTTGCCTATAGATGAAGGCAATGTGATTTTTGGTGATGTTTGTTCATTTATTTCATGCCTTCACTATAACAATAAAAAACTTTGCTCACAAAGCACTATATCTAATAATAATAATAATAATGATGGGGTAATTCACATGTCACAAGAACAGGTCGAAGCAAAACATTTCAAAAAAGGAAGCTACATCATGATAGATGAAGTTCCATGCTGCGTAGTAGACAACGCAAAATCCGCACCAGGCAAACATGGTCATCTAAAATGCAAAATAGAGGCAATCGGCATAATCGACAACAAAAAAAGAATGATCATGAAACCCGGTCCCGCAAAAATTCCGTCCCCCATAGTAGACAAGCGCATAGGGCAGGTAGTATCCATATCCGGAGATACCGCACAACTCATGGACATGACAACCTATGAGATGTTCGAAACACAGATTCCCGACGAATTCAAAAGTGGAGTACAGGAAGGCAAAGAAGTCGATTATTGGGTAATAGCAACCGTAAAAGCAATAATGGGCGTCAGATAATCTATTTCTTCCCAACACACTCAACAACCACACTCAAAGGCGCATCAGTCCTGACAGTATGTCCTCCAAACACACTTCCCGACGCACTATAATCTTTCTCTCTCAAACAACTCACAAGACAATCCCGCCTGACAGTCTCAACCTTATTCAGGCTGCAAATCTCATGGATATCATAAAGCATCCCATCAACCTTCGACTCCTCCCGTAAGACACCAACAAACTTCTCCATCCTAGAATCCATTGGCTCAATCATCTGCACAAAATCCTCATCAAAAAGACCCCCCGTATAAAGAGGACCCGCATAATCAAACTCCGCACCGCACTCACACCTCTCATTATTAAACCGCGAATACTTCCTCCTACCGCACTTACAACAATAAAGCAGATACCCAAGACCCGCAACCGCCTTATCTGCGCAACCCCTGCTCTTCTTAACCTCCCCGAAAATCCTGTAATAATGTCTGGAACAAAAACAAAGCAGAGGCAAAAACCCCTTATCATACTTCGAAAGCGCCCTGATAATATACCCTGTAAGTATCCGCACACCAGTTTCATGTATGACATCAGTCTTAAGAGACTTAGCCCCATACCTTCTAAGGCACGTCTTAGGATAAGTCCCTGCAAGAGGACCCAGATCTGTCCCGGTAACCCCCAAAAACCCTCCGTGGCGAACCGCCCGTGCAGCGCCATCTAAAAAGGGTACCGACGACCCAAAAGGATCAATATCAACAAAATTGAACTTATTAGAATGCATCGACAGAAGCACATTACCCTCCATATTCTCAACCTCGGCCCTCCCCGCCTTATTAAGCCCAACATTCTTTTTGATAATCTCAAACGCGCTTGGATTCGCATCATTCAAAAGAGCAAACTCAACATCAGGCACCTCAAGCATATACCTGATGCCTCTGATACCGCACCCCGAAAGCAGATCACAGATAACCCATGTCTCAGACGACATTTTCCTGGCAACCTTCAGGCACGCAACAGAAATATCCCTGTTAAACTTCATCTCCGGGTTAAAGAAGACTGGATCCTTTTTAGTGATCTTGCCTTCATATACATGCACTTTGCAAGCGCCCTCACGAACAATTTTTGTCTGCATAAGCCTAATATAAACAAATAATATTTAATAATTGCCTAAACCCTCATAAATCTTTTAAAAAAACCCACCCAAACAATGACCATGAAACACAGACCACCGGAACTCCTGATCCCAGTAAAAGACTTCTCGTGTCTTGAAGCAGCAAAAAACTACGCAGACGCCATCTACTTTGGCACAAAAGACCTCACGATGCGCGCACGACGCGGCTTCAGGCTATGCGACATAAAAAAAGTCGCAAACCAGGCCCACCAAAACAACCAGAAAGCATACCTCGCAGTAAACACAGTAATTTACGAAACCGACCTGAAAAAAATGCAAAAAACAATAACCGCAGCACAAAACGCCGAAATCGACGCAGTGATCCTCTGGGACCCATCAGCAATCGAATATGCAAAATCCATAAAAATGCCATTCCACATCTCAACACAGGCAAACATCTCAAGCAGCTTAGCCGCCCAATTCTACAAAAAACAAGGCGCACGCCGACTCATACTCTCCCGCGAACTCTCCCTCAAAGATATCAGGACAATAAAAAGAAAAACCCGCATCCAGATAGAAACATTCATACACGGCGCAATGTGCGTATCAATATCCGGGCGGTGCTACCTCTCAAGCTACCTCTACGGCGCATCTGCCAACTGCGGCAAATGCCTCCAGCCCTGCCGAAAGACATGGACCCTGACAGACGAAGAAAACAACAAGCTCATCTGCGAAGGAAAATATCTCCTGAACCCAAAAGATCTCTGCATGATAGAACACATACCTGACTTAATAAAAGCAAAAATAGACTCATTCAAAATAGAAGGCCGCCTAAGACCCCCACTATATGTCGAAACCGTCGCAAGATGCTACCGAAAAGCAATAGATGCACACCAAAACAACGAATACACTAAAGACCTCGCCCAAAACCTAAAAAAACAACTCTCAAAAGTCTACAACCGCGGTTTCTCAACCGGCTTCTACTACAAAAACCCCGACGCGACAAGCTTCAGCTACAACGCCGCAAACTCCCAGGCAACATATACGCGCACCCAAATTGGCATCATAACAAACTATTACCCGAAAGTCATGGTCGCCGCAGTCCGCCTCACCGGCGGATCACTAAAAACCGGCGACGAAATCACAATAGAAGGCCACACAACCTACCTCCATCAGGAGATAAGCTCAATGGAAGCAGGAAGTAGACAACTGAAAACCGCGCCAAACAACACACTTGTCGGCATAAAAGTCAACAAGAAAGTGCGCAAAAACGACCTTATCTACCGCATAATCCCAAAATAACCTATCATTTCTGAATGCCTGTTGTAACTACCAAAAAGTATTTAAAATAGCATTGCTACTTAATATCGTGATTAAATGGATACAGATACTCCAATAACCCCCGACGAATTAACAAGTACTATTCGTGACTTTGAGAAGAAGTCAAAACAAATAAGAGATATTCCAATAATCTATAAAAGAACAACTTCTCCACAAGAATTTATAGAAGAACATATGTCTGATGACGATGACTACTCTATTGGATATACTGCATTTGAATACGCCGTTCGGAACTTTACCTTGATGAAAAAAGAAGACTATCTTGGTGACTCATTGGATAATAATGGGAAAGAACTATCAAATGCAATTAAGAAAGGAATACTTACCGTTTCTGCAAAAACCATAAAAAAATCAAAGAATGCACTAGAGCAATTAGAGAATATGGTCTTGTTTATGGATGGTGAAGGCATAGATGATCAAATCATAACTATATTGGATAAGCTCCGTATAGACGCATGCGCTGATTCTCTGCCCATTATGTCTAAACAGTTACCTGATGCTAACGCAATAGAGGAATACAAAATAACCCTGTCTGGTGTCCTGAAGGTCTCTTCGGACACTATCACTCAGGATTCCAAAATCCGTGAGGTATTCTATGAAGGCAAAAGTTATAATCTGGATAAAAAGACAGAAGGCATATCA
>JAFCBW010000141.1 GCA_017610525.1 Candidatus Nanohalarchaeota archaeon
CTCGAAATGGATTTGAATATAAAAAAATCTACTTTTCACTGAAAATGGGGCTTTTTTATCGTCGGTTCAATTCCCCTGATTTGTTAATTATGGCTTGAAGCATAGTTCTTCGTCAAATGGTTCTGGTGTATAGTTTTTGTCAAAGCATTTCATGTTGCCTGTGCAATATTGATCTTCATTTTTTGCAAAGAAGAGGTCTGCTTCTTTGCTTTCATATGCTGTATTGTATCTGCTCATATGGGCTGGTGGTGTTATTGGATCTTTTGGGAGTTTTGCACTTCCTATGCATGTGCTGTAGTCACAGCCGATAGAAATCTGTTCTTTGATGACCCATGTAAGGTACTTTTCTCCAGTCTCATCATCGCCGGGTATTTTGTATTTCTTGTCTACACATGTTATTTTTATAGAAAGTGAGTGTGCGTCCCATACTTCACTTGCGCCGCTGTTGTCCCAACAGTCATTTTCGACTGTGCATGTGACGTATTCGTCAAAGTGACCGTAGAATTCTGCATTTCCTACTACTGAATTAAATATGCCTTTAATATCGCCTACATCTATACAACAACAGTTTGGGTTAATTTCATCTTTGCAGGTTACGCCGTCTTCTCCATCTACACATGGATTTTCACAGACATCTCCTTCTCCATTTTCGTACCTGCATACCTCTGCTTCGGTACAATCCGAATCTGTCGGGTTGCAGCCTTCTGGGACTAGTTCATTCTCACATTTTATGCTTTCATCATAATCGTGTGAACATATATTTGTGCATTTAGTCCCATCACCGTGCTTGCATACATATATGTCTTCACAACTTGGGTCTGTTTCCGGGTCGCAGTCTGTTTGTTTATCATGTAGGTCTTGTATGTCCATGATGATAGAATCTTCTATTTCTGCTTCGAGCAGCCTGTAGTACATCCAGAAGAATCTATTACTGTCAACTATTCCTTTTATATCGCCGAGATACTTGTGGGTGATTCCTTCTTCTTTGCTGTAAAGGGAGCCGCCTAGTCCGGATACATCCCAGCCGTCGCATGCTTCAGGGTATGCTGTTTTTGGACATTGGACTGCTACTTCAGGATAGATTCCTGAGCATGTGTATGGTTCGATTTCTACGTTTAATACTTCATAAACTTCTGTGGAATCATCAAGATAGGTATTAAGGTTGTTAAGTGTCTGGTCGCTTAAGGAGTATATGACTTCGTGTAATGTTGGCGGATTCATTATGCCATTGTAGTTCCATACTCTTTCAGTGCTCATTCCACCACCTGCTTTTGCGATGGTCAGGGCCGCGGCGTTTGAGGCGTGTTCCAGTATTGGCTCTGAAATACTTTTTACGGTCTCCATTTTTGAGCGGAGATCGTCCTGATTGTCTGTTATCCTGTCCGTATAGTTTACTCCTGCTGTGGATTGGTAGTTCATCCATGCAAGAAAGAATGCTACGCCGATTACTGCAACGATTGCGATGGACGACATACTATAAGCTTTTTTCATAATGTTATTTCATTGATGTCCCTGTATATAAAGATATGTTTTTTGTGGAGTGTGGTGGTATGTATATAAGTTTTTGTAGGTTATTATGTATGTTTTTGGGTTGTTGTGCGAGTGATTTGAGAATAAGTTCAAATGAATTGTGGGTTGTTCTATGATTGAATGTGTGTTGTATGCGGTTGTTGGTATCCTTGCAGGGTGTGTGACTGGGCTTATACCGGGGCTTCATGTCAATACTATTGCTCTTGTTGCGCTTGGGCTGTTTTATACGTATTCATTTGATGCGGTTAACCTGTCTGTGCTTATTCTTTCTATGGGGGTTACGCATTCGTTTGTGGATTTTATACCGTCGATATATCTTGGTGCGCCGAGTTCGGATACGGTTCTTTCTGTGCAGCCAGGGCACAGGATGGTTCTTTTGGGGCGTGGGTTTGAGGCGCTTGCGCTGTCGGTTGTGGGGGGGATTTTCGGGATTTTTTTTGTGATGGCTTTGCTTGTCGTGTTGCTTGTTGCTGTTCCTTTTGTGTATGCTTATATCAAGGTGTGTTGCTGTTCCTTTTGTGTATGCTTATATCAAGGTGTGGATTCCTTTTCTTCTGGTTGTTGTTGAGGTGTATATGATCGCGATTGAGAGGAATAGGCTTGCTGCTTTGCTTGTGTGTTTTCTTTCTTTGATGTATGGGGTAATTTTGATGAATACGCATATCATCAGCCAGAAGTATACGCTGTTTGTTATGCTTACGAGCCTTTTTGGGATCAGTTCGCTTGTTTTGAGTTATGCGGTGACTAGCAGGCTGCCTGTGCAGAGGAAGAGGTTTAAGATCAAGCTCGGGCCGACTATTTCAGGGTCGTTTGCAGGGTTTGTGGGAGGGCTTGTTGCAGGGACGCTCCCGGGTCTTGGGGGTTCGCAGTCTGCGATTCTTGTGCAAAAGTTCGGGAGGATCAGGGGGGCGAAGAAGTATATTACTACTCTTGGCACTATCAATACTATTGATATCCTGATGTCTGTTTTTTCGCTTTATATGATTGGCAAGGCGAGGAGTGGGAGTGCGATTGTGATACAGGAGGTGGTCGGGGTCATTACGGTTCAGAATATGGTTCTTTTCCTGGGGGTTGCGCTTTTTTCGTGCGGGGTGGCTGCGGCTGTTACGCTTGTGATCGGCAAGACTGCGGCTGAGCATGTTCATAAGGTTGATTACCGGAAGATGGTGTTTGCGATTGTTTCGTTTCTCGGGGTTCTTGTGTTTGTGTATACTGGTTTTTGCGGGGTCCTAGTATGTCTTACGGGGGTGGCTATCGGGATTTTGCCTAATCTTTTGGGGGTTAAGAAGAGTCTTTTGATGTCGTGCCTGATAGGACCGACGATACTTTATCTTACGGGGACTGATTATGTTGTGCTTGGGATGCTTGGGCTTTGATTTAGGATAGTTTTTTTAGTAGGACTATCAGGGCGCCGATTGCAGGGGCCAGGATTGCGATGTAGATTGCTGCGGTGGTTATCAGTTGTGTGTCCATGTCTGGTTATTGGTTTTTTGGGTTTATATATGTAATTTCACGACCCCTTCATTTCCTGTGGAGAAACATTATAAAGGGGTTGTTTTTTGTTCACTTTTGGTACACAGAATGCTCATGACCCCTTTGTTTCCTGTGGAGGTTGTGAGGGCTGGCTGGCGTGAAGGTTGGGGGTGTGGTGGGTTTTGTTTCACGGGGGGTGGTGTGAATGTATTTGGGAGAATGGGGTGTGTTGGGTGATGTTTTCTGAGTTATATTGATGAAATTCATTTGGAATAAAAAAAATAGGAATAGAGAAAATATTAATAAAGATGTCAATAGTATAGTATATTCTGATGGTGTGGGTTATATGGTAAAGTATAAAATTTCTGTGGATCATGATAAGTGTATTGGCTGCGGTGCCTGTGAAGGGAATTGTGATAATTTTAGTTTGATGGATGGAAAGTCAAGTCCTGTTAACTCTGAAGTTGATGCATTAGGATGCGATCGGGGTGCTGCGGATGGTTGTCCTGTTGGTGCGATAAGTGTGGAGGGGATGTATAGTCGAAGACGTAATTAATTGGACAAATGTCTTCGCCATATAGATTAGCGCCTATTGATTATTTGTCAAATTTTTCTATTTAATAACGGCGCTAACTATAGTATGTTTTGTTATCAATGTGAAGAAACGATGAATGGTTCCGGTTGTACGAAGATTGGCATGTGTGGTAAGGCTGCGGATGTTGCTGATTTACAGGATAAGATTATTTGCCTGTCTAAATTAATTTCAAAGCGGGGGACTGGTTCTGAAGATGAAAATGTATTTATTATGCAGTCTTTGTTTTCAACAATTACGAATGCGAATTTTGATGGAGATTATTTCAGAAGGAGGATTGAGGATGGGAAAAAGTTCGCTGATGTTTCTGATGAAGAACTAAATAGTAATTCCGGGGCCCTTAAGGAGGAGAATGAGGATATTAGGGCCTTGAAAGAGCTTCTTACTTATGGCTTGAAAGGGCTGTGTGCTTACCTAGATCATGCTTATGTTCTTGGGTATAAAGATGATGAAATATTTCTGTTTATGAGAGAAGCTCTTGCTGCGACGCTTGAAGATAAGTCTGTTGATGAGTTGACGGCTTTGGTCTTTAGGTGCGGGGAGGTTGGAGTTAAGACTATGGCTCTGCTTGACGAGGCGAATACGAAAACATATGGCAATCCAGAACCTACGAAGGTGAATATCGGGGTTGGGAAGAATCCAGGTATCCTGATAAGCGGGCATGACCTGAAAGATATGCAGGAGCTGCTTGAGCAGACAGATGGGACTGGTGTTGATGTATATACTCATGGAGAGATGCTTCCTGCAAATTCATATCCTGCTTTTAAGAAGTTCGGGCATTTTGTTGGGAATTATGGCGGGGCATGGTATGAACAAAAGGAAGAATTTGAGAAATTTAATGGGCCTGTATTGATGACTACTAATTGCCTGGTTCCTCCTAAAGAGAGTTATAAGGATAGGGTTTATAATACGGGACATGTTGGTTTTAGTGGATTGAAGTATGTTTCTGATAGGGAGGAGGGAAAGCAGAAGGATTTTTCACAATTGATTGAGCATGCCAGGAAGTGCTCGCCTCCAGAAGAGCTTGAGAAGGGTGAAATCATGTGTGGATTTGCCCACAATGCTGTTCTGTCTGTTGCGGATAAGGTTGTTGGTGCTGTTAAGTCCGGTGCAATTAAAAGGTTTTTTGTTATGGCAGGGTGTGATGGCCGGCATAAAGAGAGGGAGTAT
Organism: Candidatus Nanohalarchaeota archaeon; assembly: GCA_017610525.1. Taxonomy (GTDB): domain Archaea; phylum EX4484-52; class EX4484-52; order EX4484-52; family B79-G9; genus B79-G9. The sequence goes on from JAFCBW010000141.1 coordinate 4,766, forward strand.
TATACGGAGTTTGCCAGGAAGCTGCCTTCTGATACAGTTATACTTACTGCGGGTTGTGCCAAGTATAGGTATAATAAGCTGGATTTAGGCGACATTGACGGTATTCCGAGGGTTCTTGATGCGGGCCAATGTAATGATTGTTATTCGCTGGTTGTTATTGCCAAGGCTCTTGCAGATGCTTTTGAGTTTGAGGATATAAATGAGCTGCCTATATCATATAATATTGCATGGTATGAGCAGAAGGCTGTGCTGGTGTTGTTGGCTTTGCTTCATCTGGGTGTGAAGAATATTATGCTTGGTCCAAAGCTGCCTGCGTTTATA
>JAFCBW010000032.1 GCA_017610525.1 Candidatus Nanohalarchaeota archaeon
CATAAATCTGAAGTACATAAAAGAACTCGAAAAGGACATAAATCACCTGAACAGGAAGATCAGGGAAAAGATGCAACCTATTGAACAGTCTATTACTGATACCAAAGGAATTGATGTGCCTTTGGCAGCAACCATTATTGCTGAAGTTGGAGATATAAGCCAATTCAAGTCGAGAAGAGCTTTATTCAATTTCACTGGAATGGTGCCGATGATAAGAGAGTCAGGGAACTACAAGGCAGGTAATAGACATATGGCAAAATACGGAAACAAATATCTGCGGACGGCAATATGGCTTTGTGCAATCTCATGTATAAACCACAACAAGGAGTTCAGGGAATACTTTTACAAGAAACACAAGGTTGACAAGCTATCAAAGATGTCAGCAGTAGGCGCTGTGTGCAGAAAACTAACTTATAGAATACACTACATAATGAAAAATGAGATGAATTAGACCAATTCATCGAGATAAGTCCTGTGCAGAATGGAAATGAATAGCGGTAGCACGAATATAAAGCGATATCGCATAGCGATACCTATATATTACTGCGCTACTAAGTAAGATTAACCGTTTATACAAACAGCGATTAAGAGGTAAATTTTCTTGCAGAAAATTACCCAAAATTCGCTTCGCGAACTTCTCTTAAAAACACCCGCCTGCTCTTAGAAACACCTATATAACCCACAAACAGAGAACTAAACCCCAAAAAGACACAATCAGAACAGAACCTTAAAAAACCTACACCCCCATATAAACCATAAAAAACACAAACCAAACAGTGACCCCCATGAAACAAGCCATAATAATAAGAAAAGACATAAAAATGGGCAAAGGCAAAATAGCAGCCCAGGCCTCCCACGCATCCATCGGCGCATACAAAAAAGCATCATACCTCACAAAAAAACAATGGGAACTGACCGGCCAGAAAAAGATAGTCCTGAAAACCGACAACATGCAAACCCTCATCGAACTATTCACAAACGCAAAAAAACAAAAACTTCCCGTAGCACTGATAAAAGACGCAGGAAAGACCCAGATCCCCGAAGGCACAGTAACCTGCCTCGGCATCGGCCCTGCAGACGACAACAAAATAGACCTGGTCACAAAACACCTAAAACTCTACTAAAGGTGCCCCCCCAAATGATACACATAACAGACATCCTCTTCTGGTTCATCTACGCAATCTCCCTCTACACAACCATATTCATAATAATGACACTCATAGAAAAAAGAACATCACCCAAAAAAGAACCCCTGGCCAACCCCCCGAAAATAACAGTCATAGTCCCCGCCCACAACGAAGAAAAAACAATCAAAGGCACAATAGAATCCCTCCTGAACCTAGACTACCCAAAAAACCTCCTAGACATAATCATCATCAACGACGGCTCAGAAGACAACACAAAAAAAATAATCGAAAAATACAAAAGCAGTCAGATAACCATCATCAACCAGAAAAACAAAGGCAAAGGAAACGCCCTCAACCGCGGCCTGAAGCTCGCAAAAGGAAAATACGTCGCATGCCTCGACGCAGACTCCTTCGTCGAAAAAGACACACTCAAACTGATGCTCCCCCACATGGACGACCCCGGAATCTCCGCAGTCTGCCCGTTGATGAAAGTAAAAAACCCAAAAAACCTCCTCGAAAAATCCCAATGGCTCGAATACATCCTCTACGCCTTCATCAAGATGATCATGGCAAAAATCCACTGCATAAACGTCACCCCCGGCCCATTCACAATCTACCGCAAAAAAGACATAGACTCAATAGGCGGATTCGACGAGACCTCGATCGTAGAAGACCAGGAAATCGCATACCGCCTCCAAAGCAAACACCACAAGATAGCCCAATCGCAGGAAGGCAATGTCTACACAGTCGCCCCAAAAACCCTAAAAGACCTCTACATCCAGCGCAAGCGCTGGTACAAAGGCACCATCATCACCTTCTGCCAATACCGCCACATGCTCCTCAACAAAAACTACGGCGACTTCGGCATGTTCCAACTCCCAGCCCTCGCAGCAGGCATGCTCACCCTCCCCCTCGTAGTACTCCTCTTCCTCAACTACACGACAATCCCCATCTACAAAAAACTCCACCAGCTATACATCATCAACTTCGACATCATCCCCTACCTCACCCTCGAAAGATTCAACATGCACACTCTCCTCACAACAAGCTGGCTCACAACAGACTTCAGCAAACTATTTATAGTTACCCTCCTACTCATAACAAGCGCCGCACTCATGATAAAAGCACACATAGACACACGCGAAAAAATGGGGATAAAAGACATAACACCTTTATTATTCTTCTTCATAATATACTACATAATACTAAGCTTCATGTGGGTCGGCTCCATCATCGAACTCGCCCGCGGAAAAGGCAACAAATGGTCATGACATGAGAACACTAAAAAAAGACAAATACATCGCAGCAGCAGTACTCACAGCCATAATCTTCACACTCGGCCTGCTCATGGGCCTGGTAATAAACGAATACAAGATAAAATACATGGAACAGCTCGCAAAAGAGCAGGAAGTAGAATTCTCAAGCCTCCAGTTTCAATACCTCTACCTCGACTCATTAGAAGACTACGAACGCTGCCCCGTAGTCTCAAAAACACTCGAGAACAACCTCATAACCCTCGCCCCTGTTCTGGAGGAAATTGAGAGATACGAACGCGAAGGCGACCTCAACGACGCAGCATACATAACCCTCAAACGAAAATACATCCTCGCAAACCTCCGCTACTGGCTCCTCGCACAAGTCAGCAAAGAATCATGCAAAAACGAGATAGTGACAATATTCTACTTCTACTCTCAGGAATGCAAAAACTGCCACAACCAGGGTATCACCCTCACGCACCTGAAACAGATATTCAAAGACCGCCTCCTCATATTCCCCATAGACTCAGGCTTCGGCAAAGAACCGATGATATCAATACTGACCACAAAATACAACATAACAGAATTCCCGACACTCGTCATAGAAGAAAACATCCACCCCGGCTTCATGTCAAAAGACGAACTACTGGAACATATCTGCTCGCTCTACACAACACCCCAGCCCGAATGCGAAGGCATAACATCCTCACAAGCCAGGTGACAGCAATGAAACCCGCCATCCAGACCAAAACCAAAAAATACCTGCTCTACATTCTTGCACTTTCACTCATAATCCGCCTCATAATACTCGCGACCCCCACCGAAATCTGGTGGGACGAATCAGTCTACATAAGCATCGGCAAATACCTGTTCTCTGGAGGCGCATCAGGCTTCATGGAATTCCAGCGCCCCATCCTCCTCTCATTCATCCTCGGCACACTATGGAAAATAAACATCGACCCAATAACCGCAGGACGGACACTGGCCATAATATGCAGCCTCGCAACCATATACATGACCTACCTCATCACAAAAAAAACACACAACGAAAAAGCAGCCATACTGGCAGCACTCATACTAAGCATAACAGGCTACTTCATCTACTTCAGCACAAAAATACTCACAGGCATCCCATCAATTCTATTCATCCTCATAGCAGCAAACGAACTCCTCAACAAAGACATCACCAAAAAAAACATAACAATCGCAGGAATAGCAACAGCACTCGCATGCCTGACAAGATTCACATCAATCCTGCTAATCATACCGATACTATACACAATAATAATATCCAACAAGAAATACAAAGATAAGATAAACAACATAACCACATACCTCCTATCATTCTGCATAACCCTAACCCCCTACCTCACATATATGCACATGAAATATGAAAACCCCATATTCTCAATGTCCAGTGCACTGCAAGAGATAAGCCAATCAAAGATTCACTACACAAGCTCCATCCTGGACATAGCGCAGCAAATTATCCTGCAAAATCCACTATTGATACTCTCACTATTCGGAATCTATTTTTACATAAAAAGCCCAACCATCAAAAAATCACTGATACTCGCAGAACTGGCAATGGCCGCCATAACACTCCACATAATACCGATAAAGATAATACGCTTCTCACTCATAGCCCTCCCCTTCCTTTGCATCACCGCAGGCTCAGGACTCGCTGCACTCACAGAAAAGCCGCAACTGGCCAAAAAACTGAAACACCTCAACAAAAACACAGTCACCATAGCAGCACTGACAATCGCCGCAATCATAGCAATAACATCCACAATCCCCTACATACAACCCGACACCCCGGACCAGCAGGCAAAAGAAAACATATACCTCTACCCAAAAACAAACAACATCACAGGACCCGTACTGACCACCAGCCCGATGATCGCAGCATACATAGACAACCAGGTATCCTCCTTCGCATGGCCCGGTTACGCGCAAAAAGTCTATGAAAACAACAAAAAAGACACCGAACTAATACTGATCAACACCTGCGACCTGATCTGTCTGGAACACGACACAGCCTGCCAAAAAAACAGACAGGAATTCATAGGCATGATACAACAGGAAAACCAGAAAATCAAAGAAGAGACAATAGCCAACTGCACACACCTGATATTCATAAACCCTGACTACAAAAAAGAACACAATCCTCCCGCAATAAACACACTCTGGTGGGACGAGGCAATATACATGGGCCTCGCAGAAAACCTCTACCAAAACAGGACATACACATTCAACTTCAAAAACCAGGAAACCTTCAGGGCACCCATGTACCCGCTCACACTGGCAGCCCTCTTCACAATGACAGGCCCGAGCGAAACCACCCCGATCCAACTGAACATCCTGATCGCGCTCCTGACAGCAATAACAACATACCTCCTCGCAAAAGAACTATTCAGAGACAAAAAAATATCAATAGCATCCGCAATACTCGCAGTAACATCCCAGCAATACATCTTCTGGTCATCAAAAATCCTAACAGAACCCCTCGCAATCCTCCTCGTAACCCTCTCCCTGCTCATCTTCACCAAAATCACAAAAAACAAAAAAACCACCCTATACCCCCTATTAGGATTCATACTCGCAATCGCATTCCTCACAAGATACCCGCTCGGCCTCCTGCCGATATACTTTGGGCTATGGCTGCTTGCAACAGACAGAAACCACATAAAAGAAAACAGAAAAAAAATAATGCAGTGCATGACAATATTCCTCCTCATCCTCACACCATGGATGTACCATAGCTGCATAGCATACAACCATCCCCTGGGATCAGCACTATTCAACATCCATCAGGTAAACGACCTCTACGAGCCCGAACCCTGGACATACTACATATCAAACATCTACACATACCTCCCATACCTGGGACCCCTCTTCACACTGGGCATCCTCCTGTCAATACTCACTAAAAAACCAAAGAACACAAAAATCAAAACATACCCTATAATTGGGAGGGTGGGGGCTCGAAAAACGGCGGAAAAGAAAATAAACCCTCGTGCGCTTGAGCGAAACGAAACGCACTTAATCGCCAGCCTTTTACAAGGCTGTGGGATATCACAAAACACAAAGGGGGAAATAGATAACACAAAAAAAGAGCAATACTTCCTCATCTGCTGGTTCGCAATCACACTCATACTCCTGTCATTTGGCATCGGCCAGAAACACATCCGCTTCCTCCTTATCGCGCTCCCTGCCATCGCAATAATCAGCGCAAAAACACTCAACGACATCGCAAACACACTAACAAAAAAACATGCAGGTATAATCCTCGCCATCCTCATCCTGGCAATCTCCATCCCATCCGCACAATCAGGATTAACAAAAGCAACACAAGACAAAGAAAACGGCATAGTCTTAAGACAAGCCGCAGACTACATGAAAACCAACTCAAAGATGGGCACCAGCATAATGTCAGAAAACTACGCAACCCTACACTACTACACAAAACAGCACATTGTATGGTACCCTAAAGACACATGGGCAATAGATGAATTTATAAAAAGAGACAACATATCATACATAGTAGTCGAAAACTCAATATATTATCCCGAATACTCAAAACACTACTTTGACGAAACCCCCGGCTTCACAAAAGAATACGAAAAAAAGCAGGGAGACCAGTACATAAAAATATACTCGACACAAATAAGATAAAACTCAAACAAAAAAACAAGAAGAAGACAAAACAGACAAGTGACCTAAACCGAAGGTTTACGGTCGCTCTGATCGCCAGCCTTTCTGAAGGCTGAACAGAGGCAGAAGAATGCAGAAAAAAAACAAAACCCCTCCAAAAAAGAAAGAGAGCAATACTATAGACAGCAAAACCCACGAAAAAAAAGAAGCACACACAGAAAACAAAACAGAAAAAAAAGAAACCACAGGCACAAGCGAGACAACAAAAATAATAATAGCACTCCTGATAATCGCAATAGCAATATTTCTCATAACATCCTTCCAGAAAGTGGTAGCTGAAAAAGGGCTCGAAGACAAATGCAAGGAAATAGAAAACCACCCCTACCTCAACTACGACTGCAGATGCACACCCCTCTACGACACAGACGACAGCGAAAAAGACGAAGTCAAAGAAAAAACAACCCCTATGTGCAGATGCACATGCGACCTGGGCGACGGCACCCTCTGGACAACAGATGTAAGAATATCAAAATAACCACCTACACAAAATCAAAAAACTCACCCAAAAACACAGTAGCATAACATCCCTTGGGAAGCGAAAACCTCAAAACAACCTTACTCTTACCCAAAAACTTCTCATCCTCCTCTACAGAAACAATCTCAAAATCATGGAACTTCTCAAACGCAACCCTGTGACCCCCCTCAGACGACAGTTCAGGAAAATCACCCAACCTGAACATCTCCGGCTTAATCTTCTCCTTCCTCAAAACGCGCCCCACATACTTATCCGCCGCCTCCTCAACAATACGCTTGGCATACAGGTAACCGACAATCGGAATCCTCAACCCCTCCACGCAAACTCCATCCTTGACCATCAGCCTCAAGACATCATTAAACACATAAGACTGAACCGCATTCACAAACATCCTGCGCAAACCCAAAGGCAGCCTCATAAACGCCCCGTAATAATCCCCCTCATGAACCAGCAGATACTCAAGCATCATTCTCTCATACACATACGACCTCGGAAAACCCCTCAATGCCTCTGCCTTATCATCCAAAGCAATCCTGCGCACACAAGAGAGACCCTCATCCTCACCCTCAAACACCCTGCAGACATATTCACGAACCGCCCGCGAAACATCACCCGCAAGTATAGCGCGCCCGACAGGACACGTAACAGGCCGCACACTGCCAAACCTCTGCTCACCGAAAAAATTAGGAAAAAAACCATTCATCCCACCAACAACCTTCTCAACATAACCCCTTAATTCATCACACGAAAGACCAACATTACGCACACACACAGTAAACCTGTTGCCCCACAGATCACCCAGATACACCTTACTCCCCCGCCCTACAGGACACAACTGGATATTCTTCACCCTAAGCCCGGAAATCCTGCCAACAGGCATCTTATAGAAAGAAATCCTCTGCACGCTAACAGCAACCTTATCCTTGACACCCGCATAGTTCACCCGCGCACCAGGAACACCAAGCTTAGAACATATAGAAACCACAGCAGAAATAGTATCAACATTTCTCTTCTTCATAACAACATGCAAAAAATCCCCGCACCCATCGACATAAGAATACTTGCCATCAACACTCAACACATTCCCTTTGCCGTCAATCTCCTCGACAACAAAATCAGAAGGCTCATACTTAAGCACACCACGAACCTTACCCACAAACTGTCCATTAACCATAACAAGAAATAGAAAAAATAACTTTATAGGTGTTTACCAAAACCAAAGAACAACCGCACAGTCCGGAAACAAGCCTACAGCCAAAAAACCAAAACACCTAAAGATCTAATCCTGCTGGCTCTTCTTCAAAACAGACAGATCATCAACACCGGCAAGAGCAAACTTCCTCTCAAACTCACGTATAAGCGACTCCAAATCTGCCTTCATCCTCTCAAGCTCACCAACAACACGCTCCTTCTCCTTCTCAAGCTCACGTGCATACGTATACGGCTTCGTAGCCCTGTTAAAATCATCCATCTCAACCATAGAATACCTTGTCTTGCCCATCTCATTGGCAACAGAAGAAACAACATCCCCAAGAAACTCATTCATCGCAACCTTGACTTTCGACGATATCATCTTACTATGCGTACGCTTCTTCACCTGCCTCACAACAGTAGCCATAGGAAAAGGAAGAGACTCATCCTCCTCAACCTGCTCACCTGCACCCGAAACTCCCTCATCCTCTGAAAGCTCATCATCAACCATATCTTCCTGTACTTCGTCCTCATCCATCTCTTTCACTTCATCTTTCTTCTCATCCTTAACATCTTCTTTATTTTCTTCAACATCATCAGCCATAAAAACACCTCAAAAATATTTTAACTCATTCTCCTTTCACAGATTATCAAAAATCATATGAAATTTGTGGAAACTGGATAACACCATGCTCTTTTATGTCATGTCACACTTCATATACAATCAAAAACCATGACATCCCTTATATTCAAATATTCAACCAAAAAAGCAATACTAATGATTAGTCATAGACTTTTAAATACTTTGCCAAAAAAACCAAACCAAGAAACCATTCACAACTGACAATCATCCAAAAAAAGAAAAAGAATCTGTGAAACACAAAAAAAGTGCCTCACAGATTCATTCAATTCATAATTTACTCTTCGTCCTCAGCAGGTGCTTCTTCTTCTGCAGGGTATGTAAACGCCTCGCATGAAGTACCTAGACAACTTACTGCAGCTCCGGACACGTCTTCTGTTGCAAGCTTCAATGATGCTGCCTGTGTATCAGCAGCCTCCCATCCAGCCACAACAATAGCTGTCTTGCCTGTAGCAAACGCATCGCCTACAGCCTGTAGGATATACTTACCCTGTAGGTCAGACATCCAGTATGCCATATTAGGTGTCTTTCCTGCCGTAGCAAGTTCCTCTACAAGTTTGTTCGCAGCAGGTCCGCCCACAAGGATAAGGTTCTTAGCTTCCTTGTCTGCAGCTGTTGTTACACTGTCCAGTTTTGCAATACCGTTTCCAAGCGAAGGTGCTTCAACTTCAACTGTCTGTGAGACCTCTGTTCCTGTTGTGCTTGTTGTAGGTGGGTTGACGCCGCTCTTCATGACATATACATTCAGGTATGCCATTTCATCCGGATACCACATACTGACTGAGTCTGAATCTGTGTTAGACTCAACATAAGTACCATAGCTTGTAATTCCGGCACTTACATCACCATCGCCAATAGTTGCAGTAGTTGGTCCACCACTAATAATACTTACTGAACTAACAGTATCTGTAGTACTTTCAGTACTGGCATTCACAAGCATTGTCGCATGTACTCCCGACTCCTCAGTCTCAGTCATGTCCTTTTCCCATATTCTCAACTGGGCTGTGTCGTATTGCTGACCATTCACACCAGTAAGAATCGTGACATTGGCACCATTCCTCGTTATAAATGGCAAATTTCCTGTATATTCTGCACCAGTGTACGAGTCAACGTCAATCGTCTTATCTGTCTCATCGATGTCTGTTATTGC
>JAFCBW010000033.1 GCA_017610525.1 Candidatus Nanohalarchaeota archaeon
CATAATCAGTGGATGGATCATCCACACACCCGCTCTCATGCATGAAATCATATATGCACTGGCCAGCATCCTCATCCAGATCACATGTGAAATATAAACTGCCATCATGCGCAGTAATATCATGAACCTCAACCCGTATATCACTATACACATGACCCCTCCATTCATATGTCAATGGGCATGAACCATCCGGATTTATAGGCACAGAAGGACCCACATGAGGATAGGCATCATCTGCCCTGCATGTCGTCTTCACCAGTTTATAATACACTTTATCCCCAGAATAATACTCCTCGCACTTGCAGACCCCGTCTGCCTTCTCATGCGCCTCAACAACCATATCAACCTTGCACGGGGAAATAAGATGCAGCCTGTCTGTCTTCCCGCCGGGCAGCCTGCCCATCACAAGCCCGTCATATCCGCTATCAGCATGTCCCCTCATAACTATTTCATCAAGACCGTAATCCAGATTATTATCCTTTCCGAAAAATCCCGGGAAATGCAGGCACATACCGCCGCCGCCGCAGGTCTCATACTTCTCCAAAACCGCCTCTGTATCCATGGCAATATAAGCAGCAGCAATCGCCGCAATCATAAGCGCCTTTCGCGCATCAGGCGACCATGTGTTAGAGCCGCCGATAAGTACACCTTTCGTAATCGGGAGAGCTCTCTTGGTGACTACCTCATCCACAAGCGCCCTCGTCTTATCAGAAGTACCCCCCGCATTATAAAACTCTGAAAATGCATCCTTATGATACTTAATCAATGTACCCTTCGCAGTTGCCGGGTTGGCAACATCCCCCGGCAGCTGGTTTGCCGTATGGACAATGTCTTTGTAAATCTCCTTTGCAAGGCCATCTACCTCCGAATCATAGAGATCCTGCTGCTGTTTCTTAATTGATTTATATGAAACCAGGAGCCTTACCCTTCTGCTCCATGAAAACCTTGGCAAATGACTTCTTCAGTTTATCTTTCAGTACAGGTGAATCCTTCAAAGTTTTCTTGACCGCAGCAGTAATAGCCACCTCACCGCCCTCATCCATGAAATTACGCAGCTCATGCATCCCGCGAAGTTGATTCAATTCAGTGGTGATTGTCGTAATCCGCGTATCTGTAAGGCCCAGGTTCCATTCCTTTGCTATTGTCTCAACACTTTCCTTTTCAATATTGCGTCCGCCCCTCACAAAAAGTGCATAATCAGTAAGAGCACTGTACTGGTCTATTGTTAAATCATCCATATTCTCCCCGAACACCCTTCTGATTGTACTGGTATCTGGCGCATTAGCAAGTATCCGCCTCCCCATGACATCATCAGTAACTGCCCGGACATTATCCAACCCAATAACAGAACCGCCATGCTTCTTCAGAACAAACTTCTCAACATTGAATGCCACAAGCCCCGCTTTCCCTGCATATTCATAACTTAGGCGCTCATAAGTTGCTCCTTTCGCTTCCTTCACAGCATGACCTATCGCCCGTTTGATACCCGCCTTCCTGACAACACCAAGCCCTGCAGCCCCTGCCTTGGCCCCGGACCACCCTGCCTTAAGTGTCCCGCCTCCGAGATTCATAACACCGCCTATAGCAACAGCAGCAATAATCATATCCTTCGGCTCATAAATCCAGGTACTCTCAATCCCGTGAGGAAACGTCTCATAATATACAAGATACCTCGGCTCGCCTATGGCACCGATCCACGCCTTTCCGTAATCAGCAACCTTGGCAAAATATCCATCCCCCATAGTGACATCCTGCGGAAGCTCAAAACCAAGCACATCACAATAAAAGCCATTCCGCGAATCCGCCTCAGTCACCACGGCACAGGACGTAACCGACGTCCGTCCATCACAGGCACTGGAATCAGCTGCATCGCCACAACGACCCATAAGACCAATACAATTACTACAACGGGCATTTGCAGGAATATAATTATAGTGAATATTACCATTAAGCTCCTCGCATTCACAGCATTTCTTATCCACTACACGATTTGTCTCATTACCACAGACAACACACACATGCATATCATTTCCGAAACATCTCGACTCGACACCTTCCTGCGAAGCGCGCTCCTGCGCACGTTTAGACGGCGCAATACAAGTCTCATCCTTTTCACACCACCAACCAACAGTTTTCCACACACACCGCTCATCTAGTTTGCACTCACCATAGGTGTTTACACCAGCAATATTAACCATACCGCACTTATCAGTCCCACACTGGTTCGCCCCCGGCGCAGGAGGCAGAATCGCATCACCCGTAATCTTCTCAGCAGCAGCAATCACATGTGCAGTCATAAGCCCGTGCTTAGGCGCATTCCTTGCAATGACATACGATACAGGCATACCCGTACGGCAAGAGGCACTGCTAAACATATCACAACTCGCACCGTTAGCACAAAGCGCGGTAGTATCAACAGCGCAGCTCAGCGCCTGCGTAGAATCCATAGCTATCTGGTCATCCAGCGTACTCATGCCAAACAGGTTGCCAATCAAAGATTCCATGGTAGCTAAAAACCACAATGCAGCCCCTTTCAGGTCAATGGCTTCAATCACATATACCGCGACGAGGCACAGAAGCAAACCCAAAAACACTTTCTGCAAAAAACTTACATTCATACCAACCACAAATCCATATTATTTTCAAGAGTATATATAATTTCACAAAAAAATCTTTTGCTTCGCTCCTCAGACTTTGCAGCTCCAACAACATTACCTGTGCGCAGAATAGCACAGATACATATCAGCACTCGTCCCTGCAAAAAGCTTATCCTTGATCTCAATATGGACATCCACACTATTACCCGGCACCTCAGTCTCATACCCGTTTGACTCAATAAACTGTATTGATGCACTCTTTAATTCCCCGCAGACAACACCGACCTCAATCGGCGAATCAAAAAGCTCTGCCCCGTTGTCATGAGCGCTCACCATCCACCCCTCAATATCCGCTCCTTTAAAAACACCATACCCGCATTCCATAAGAAGCCCTAGATGCTCAACATCCTTAAGTTCCACGCCGCCAAACTCAACATCAACAAAATCATATACCTCTCCCTTCTTAAAACTCTCCTTTCCAAGCAGGACACAATCTTTTTCATAGAGATTTTCATCAGCAACATTAAACAGGATGTTCGTAAACTCAGTGATCTTCCCGCCAATCACACTGCCATACACATAAAAGAGAATAACACCAATAAGAAGCCCAAGAACAACACTTATAAGAAACCCCGTCTTCAGGTCATGGGTACCTTTTCTCAACCCGGCATCATACATACAAAACAATTAGCATTTACTACCTTAAATAATTTCTCATGTGACTAATCCTTGAATCCTCCAAGATAATAATCAATTTTCTCAGTTATCTGCCCTACAAATGTATCCATAATGCGAAGCCCGATCATGTTCGCAACAAACAGCCCTATCCCTATCACTAAAAGCACAAGAATGACACCAGTGATAAGACTGACATCACCCTTCACCCTTCGCTTCATATCCAAAAAAGACATAACACCCATAATCCCACCTATCCATAACCCAGTATCTTCATCGTAATCGTGATAAAAAGGTAAAAAATAAACAATGCAATGACAAGGCATCCAATAAAAAAGACATTTACTTTTACCCCTTTTCGCCGCATATATCAATTAATGCACATTCAGATATAAATAAATGTGATTTTTGCGCCCATATCCCATCATCTGCAAACTATAAATACTACTAAACTCTAAGTAAGAGTTAGAACACATATCTTACACACATAATATATTAGCAGGCGGCACCAATGGAAATACTAAAAAAAGCAAAAGGCTCTTTTGCAGTCAACCAGACAATGATTCTGGTGCTTGGAGTAATAGTTCTTGCAATTATCGCAGCAGTATATGTATTTCTCGGCGACAGGGCCGTAGAGATGATAACAGATGCACTGCACTTCCCGACAATATAATAATAAGGTGGTTCAATGAGAAAAGCAACAAGCCAGACAATATGGATAATCGTCGCAATTGTGGTCGCACTTATAGTCGCACTCATACTTGCAACTCTGATGAACACCACAGTCGGCAAAACAAGAGACAGCACAGAAAAACCAATAGATAATGCAGGAAACGCACTGAAAATAGAGATGTGTAAACGTGCATGTGATTCCTGCCTGAGGGCACGTGGAGATCCATGCGAGAATTGGGCTGACATTGGGGAAGGATGCGATGATTTGGGAATAGCATGCCCGTACAATTAACATACATTCATGCGGTAGCTTATGAAAAATCATAAGATATTGATGACAATTGGAGAATCTTAAGCTTTTTCATCGCAGTCATATACGTTATAGACGATGAAAAATCATGGAAATATGGGGTCGATTGAGGCATTTCCAAGCATCCCTTTGCAACAACAACATAGAAAAAGGGTATAGGAAATACGCCAATCGCACTTGATTTCCGCATATCTAATTACTTGGTATGATTTGTGATGCAATGAAAAGAAATAGAAAAGCCCTTGGAAAGACAGTTGAGATTGTAATACTTGGGCTCATGGTGGGACTGATAGTAGTATTTATTGGAACAATTTTTGTCTCCGGAATTGCAGAGAACATAAAAAATATGTTTGGAGTGACCCCGAAGGGAACAATGGACGACAGCATATTGGCCGCAGAATGCCTGAGACTATGCGATACAGTATACCTACCAGAAGGCGGTCTATACAAATGCACAGCATCCCCCGAGGGCAGCAATGAGCTATGCGGCACAATACTCACACGCATAAAAGAATCAGAGGACGATCTCCCGGGCGAGCCAACATCTGGCACAAGCACCATCAAACTTGACGGCGATTTTCTGCCATGCTCAGAAATGACTGTGCTATTCAAAAATATCAAACAAGAAGACATAATTGACCTTTCTATAAATATTAAATCCGATGATGATGATGATGTTGTGCCGGTAAGAGACGCAAGCGGATCAGAAATAACACCTGATGGAGACGGCTATTACTTATTATGTTCATCAGAAGGCACGCCATGCACTCAGGAAGTGAAATTCAGGCTCCCTTGTGACTACAAACCCGAAGTCCAGGCATTCAAGCCGGATACCAGACATACAATCAGCTTCAAATCAGGCAATGCAGCCGGTACCGTAGATGACACCCTGGAACTGCCGCAATACAAAAACAAACAATGGAACTGCCTGAATTACGCAACATTTCCTGAAGGCATAAGCTTTAACCAGAAAGTCACAACCACGCCGGATACCACAAAAGTGAAATTCAAAAGAGTAATCAAACCAGAATCTCAGACACACATGATAGCAGAGACAAAGATAAAAATAAAAGAAGGTTCTGGCCAATGCGAAGATCCATCATCTCCTAGTGATAATCCAACAGTCATCAATCCCTGTGAACTTGGAATCGACCATACCCTCGGGCTAACATATGTCGATCCGGATAGTTATCATTTCACAATGCCAAGAATTACAGGAAAACTGGAAGATATCCGTTTCATTATCCATCTTACAGTAAAAGAACTTGACGAGACACCTGCCGGAGACATCGAGGTATGCGCAACAAAAACCACAGCAAGCATAACATGCAAAAGCAGTGTTGCATATCTTTGCTACGAGGACACTGATGACAGCAAGGAATACATCCTCTCAGGTCCCTCAGACAGCGGCACACACACCCTAGATGGTATCTGCAAATACACAGGCAAGACAGAATACAAAAGTGGCTGCACATTAGTGTCTGACGGAAGCCACACAAACGATGCCCAAGCAGCATGCAGCCTGCCGCACAAAATATACAGGGAAGACACAATGATACAAGACGCAACAAATAATGAATGCAAAGTTACAGACCTTAAGATAGTAAATATACATCCATGCAAAATCGGCGACTGCGATAAAGACACATACTTTACCGCAGCAGACACAACAGGCTGGATTGCAGTGGATCTGGAAAACAAAGGCAATATCCCCATCGAAATTCATGAAGGTAACCTGTACTTAACAATAGACGGCAATGCCGAAACAGTAGTCGCAATTCCCGACCATACAATCCCAGGTGGCCAGGCATCCAAAATCAAAGATACAACAATCAACACAATAAAACCAGATAGCCACCTTGTTGAAGGAACATATACAATCAAAGCAAAAATAGACAACATAGACACACTAAAATACCCTGTAGTCGACGAATCATCAAGAAATGCAAACAACATACTGACAAAAACAATAACAGTATATCCACAATGCTGTAGAGACTGCATAAGCTGCACAACAGAAACTGCATGCGCATCAAAATGTTCCAATATATGTGAATGGAAACCTAATTCGATAACTGGTGACGACGAATGCAAAAAAAAATAATGGACCTGTGCTATCTGAATCCACTGGCTTTCAGGCTGTTTTATCGCCCAATATACCTGTTGCACCAAAAGATACAAACAAACACCACTAAAAAGAAAAAAGCAGAGGTAGCTGTAAAAGCCATGCTTTTATGGCTGGGAGAACTGTTAATACTGGGAATAATCGCAGCAATAATATTCATTTGCATAAACGGAACCGCAGCAGCAATGCAGGAGATATGGAACAACAACCCTATAATAAAAGTTGCAAAGATAGCAAGAGATATGTACGAAAAAATCCCGGGAGTCAGGTAAAATCCCTCCGTCAACTGCAACAACATCATAGTACAGGAAAAATACCAGGAGAAAATATCATGGGTATCGAGATAATAAAGCTGATAATGTTTGCAGGATCACTGATTGTAGCTGCACTCATACTCACTTCAAGCACAAGAACAGCCATAGGATTAACAGACATAGACATCCAGATTATCACAGAACAGACCACCTACGCAGTCGTAAGCATACTCACAAACACCGCATCAGTGGAACAGGGAGTGAGGCACTTTGACCTCAAAGAGAACTTTGCATACGAACTGAACGAGACACACGTACGCCTGACATACATCGGTAAAACAGGCACATTGGCAGACACTCTCGGGACAGTACACACATTCGCTGTCCGGCACAACCAGAAAAACATAATAGCAAACAGCATCACTGAGGGAACAGAAAGAATCTGCATCTCAAAAAGAATCATTGGCTGCAAACCTCAGCTAACAATATGCGATGAAGAAGAAGAATGCTGCACAATTAACAAAAACGACTGCAAATATATTGCTTACTAAATATCTACGGTGAAAAACAATGAACGAAATGGTTGAAGCAGCATTAATGTTTGTAGTGTTGTTATTTCTCATAGGCCTGTACGGGTTTTCAGTTGGAAGTGCCGCTGCAGAAAAAGATATGCAGAACGTGCTCTCAGAACAGGGCATGAAATACGCAATCTTCAACAACATCATTGCTGCACCATGCACAAACAACAACTATGGTGACCACACAGAACTCAGGAAACTCATCGTAGACAGCACAGCAACAGAAAAAGAGTCACAAACAGCGCCATTATCATGCATTGACATAGGCAACGCAAAATACAGGATAGACATAAAAGACCTTGAAACGAATGTGCGCTGGACATTCAGCAATTATCAGCCAACCACAGCAAGACCAATGTCAGCATACTTCGAGATGATAATCCAGATAAACACAAACAGCACACCTGCAAAGTACGAAGGCGGATATATACAGCTCGACGAATATCACAAAGCCATACTGACTGCCAACATTGAACTTGACACATCAAATGCCAAACTGCAAAACGAGATGTTCTGCGGCGAAGGACCTGAATGCGCATATGAGAACTGCATAAAAGGTCCCGGGCAGGCATACGCAACATGCCAGAAAGAAGAGTGCACATACACTAAACCCAACAGCGAAACATGCATAGAAAACTGCGAATGCGCAAGTTCAGAATGCCACCCGAACTCCAAAAAATGCACAGGCACCCCGCCGATAGAACTGCTGTCAGGCCAGCCATGCAAAGAAGATAGTGACTGCATATCAGGGATATGCGCAATAAACAAGCGCTGTTCAGACCATGACGATTTCGCGCACCTTACCGGCAAAATAACAGACAAAAATACAGGAACAGTTATTGGCGGTGCCATCGTAGAGATACCGCTGCTGGCACGAATGACAACCACAGATTCAGACGGAGACTATGCTATCACGAACATAGAATTAAGTATGCTTGGACGGACATTGCCCATGAAAGTCACAAAAACAGACTACAACGATGCCGGAAAAATGATCACACTACGCAAAGGCGACACCACACAGCAGGACGTAGAAATGACACCTGCATGAAGCTAAGACACAACAAAAATACTTTTGACAAAAGGTTGAAAACAATGAAAAAATATTGCAACAAAAAACAAAGAAAATCACTGTTCGGGACAGACATGTACATTACAGTGATAGTAATTCTATTTTGCATACTGGTCATTGGTGTAGCACACTTAATATTTACATACCAGTCCATCGAAACACTTAAATTTTCAGACGAACACTCTGTAGTAGACACACACCTATACGTTCTGCTAAACAATAACTACTGCACACCGCTCACTAAACTGCCCCTAAAAACAGTAATCGGAACAGCATTATCAAAAGACATATCACATGTCCCTACAAGCGACATCACAATCAACTACAACAACGCAGAAGACACGCTCCAGATAGAAAAATGCATATCTGATTACGCAAAAAGACTCCAGATAGATGAATATTTATTTTACGTGATGTATAATGACAATAAATGCTTAATAATAGGAAAAGAAACAGAAGATATGTCTGTTGAAATGGAAGATATCGCTATTCCACCCGCAGGCATCGCAACAGCATTCCTCAAGATAAAAAGAGAACCGGCAATCACGACAGGCAACCAGCCATGCCCCCAGGACGACGACCTGCGATGCATGCCTCAAAAAAGCTGCGCACTATTTGGCGGAAGTTGCAAAAACCAGTATCTTTGCAGCCCAGCACACTGCTGCTGCAACAACCTGCCAGTATAATGAACTGCCATAAGTGAGACAATGAAACCCAAAAAATCAGCACTATCAAAAACCAGAAAAGGAATCTCCATGACCGCAGTTGTATGCGTAATAGTTGTAGTCTCATCCCTGAGCATTACAATGGAAAGATTCGGCGGGGAATTCATATGGGCCACACAGGAATCATTCAATATGTACAACAAATACTTCACAATAGTAATGGACAAAAACATCCAGAACATGAAACAGGGCTTCGAAAAGACATCAGCATTCTTCTCACTGAACACAGTATCAAAAGAGCTTGCGGATTATGGCGGCCATACAAAAGCCATGCTCACGGACAGCGATGACAACAAAATCGCAGACATGACAGAGTCAGCAGAGCCGAAAATACGCATAAAACCAGACCTATACTCAACAACCGAAAGCATACCATTCTGGACAATACCGGACATAGCACCCAACTGCGGAAACACACTCAAAAGAGTCCCCTACCTGAAAGACATAGACTACTATGAATCCGCAGGGGACAAGAACATTGTACTGATGTACAATGACGCAGACCACACACAATACATCAACGAAGTAAACGCCGGCAAATATCCTCTCTACGTTTCAATCCAGCTATTCATGCTAAAACCTGGAACCGCAGAGATAACATGCGAACCCGTACAGGGATGCCTTACAATGACCGCTGTTGGCGATACACCAGATAGTATCACAAAAGACGGCACATACACATACAGTATCACAGGAATTGACGCTACAAAAACCACAACATCCCTTCGCATCACAGCAAAAAACGAATCAGGAGAAATAGACAAAGTCGTAAGAGTAAAACAGGTAATTGTATCCATATACGACCCTGAAATAAGTGCAACCGAATCAACAACACCAAACCAGCGATATACAGAAGAACTAGCAAAATATTACGCCAACTATTCGGGCAGCGAAGGATCAATCCTGGAAAAAAGAAACGAAAAATCAGACATCAAGATGAGCATAGCACCCCTGGAAGGGACAATGACAAGAGGATACGAAAGCTACGTAGAAGGCATGGTCTGGCCAGATGAAGAGCAGGGCGGGATAACAGCACACATGGACAGCCTGTTTTTCAAAGACAGGAAACTGGCAGAAATCCGCGACAGCGGCCTCGTCACAGAAGAGACCAAAATCCGCTACTACAAACTCTACACCAACGCCGAAAAATTCACAGACAATGCCCAGCAGCTATTCCAGAGCCGCCTGTGGGACATGCTCCACAATCTCGACAGGCACGGCTTTGATGTAGGAGTAGGAGAAGAATGTGGATATCCCGTGTGCTCAGATCCCAATTGGTGCGAAAATGACGAAGTAGCGTCATACACAAGAGACCAGATATATACCGGGATTACCTCCACACTGGACCAGATAAGGGCAGAATACGAC
>JAFCBW010000142.1 GCA_017610525.1 Candidatus Nanohalarchaeota archaeon
TACGGAATACCCATCCTTGCAGACAGCAATCCTATTGAGAGGGTAAATTATTCCCGGATAGTCTTAATGAGTAATTTCTCTCTTGAAGGTTATCCAAATCCTCAGACTATCTGGAGTAATGATACACATAAAATCTGTATCTGTGAACCCCATTTCCAAGTTCTAATTGGAAAGGACGGGAAGCTATATCCAGACACAATAGGATATCATGATATAGACATTCAGAATGGATATATCATAGGAGGTCACGGAGGTGGAAGGAGAATCCTTGACCAATATGGAAAGGGAATAAATGGAACATTTTTCCATATTTACGGGGATCCTGAATACCCACAAAATCACTTTGGATTGAAGTTGGGTAGACTCGCCTTCCCTGTGCGTGACATAGAAAATCCCGGGGATTTCAAAGTAATATCAAAAGACAGAAATCCATGGTTTGAAGATTAGCAGGCGTTTGTTTATGGCACCAGGGTGAAGGGATTTGGGTGCCTGCCTGCGGGATTGTATAGCACGTAGACCGTATGAACCAATGGTACATAGTGTCACAGGCAGTTGGGGAAGGTAGACAATTGTGACTGATTCTTTCTTTTGGGTCTGATGCTGATTGTTGAATCAGTTATCGGGTCGGAAGGAGAAAAAGGAGGTTAATTATGAACAAATACATCGAAAATGGCGTGAAAGCGTTGGCGTATGCTGCTATCGCGTTGTTTCTCGCGAATAGGTGTGAAGTGTTAGTATCACAACTAATTCAGTACGCGATACTGACAGTTCATACTCTGACTATACCGGTGATTATTTTACTCGGTATCGTAACGCTATGGACTATACTGACACTGGGGGCAATTGCTCTAGCTGTTGGTATTTTGTACTTTGTTTGGAGGAGTACGAGGAGCAGTCGAGCCAATAGAGTGGCTCTATGTCTGATTGTTATTGGAATTCTCATCTCTCTAGCGGGAGGTGTGACTGTAGGAGAAGTTCCACAGCTAAGTGCGGATACTTATGTAATGCATCTTGCAGCAAGCATATCGCCCATATTCTATCTGGTTGCAGTGTGGATTGTTCTAACATCCAGACTCGGAGAGATTCAATTGCAACTTGACTCGGAATAGGAGGGACAAATGTTTGAAATAATCCAGTCCATTCTTACGAGGACGGTATTTGGAGTAGACTATTATCTTATGTTGTTAGTCTGTCTCTTTCTGATCTCTGCTTACGCATTTATGCGTACGGCAGAGAAAGAGTACTTGCCAGGAATGTGCTTTCTTTTGGTAGTTACGCCAACATGTGGCGAGATTTTCTATCACGGCGCAGCTCTTATAAGTGGCCGTGTCTGTGAGATAGAGACTCCCTCGGATTGGTACGCGGCAATTATGATTATTCTAATTGTCCTGTACATATTCTCGATAATAGGGGAGTTCAAAGTGAAGCACTAAGTTCGCAGGCGTTTGTTTATGGTACCACTCTTGAAGTGTTTTGGGTGCCTGCCTGCGGAGTGTATCGAGACTTTCTGCTGCTTTTTGCGGTGGAGAGTAGACAAAAAGGCGCTCACTGCCGGCTTTCACTTCGCGTGGAGAAATAAAGTGTGAGAAGGAGCAGAATATGTATGAGTTATTCGACGTGAGTGGGTGGGTGTATTTCGTCATCCACTTGTTTGATTGGGTACCGGCATTTGAACCGGAACCTATAGCCAGAGCGATGCATCTTATTTTTGGGGCGGCGTTTAAGATAGTGCCATTTATGGTGATCTGCTGGCTGATATCTTGGATTCCACCCCTGGAGAATAGCAAGATTCTAACACTATGTGTGGGACTCTTCGGAATAGTATTTAGCGCATACATAAATATTATAATCGGAAGAATGACCGATATTGAGTTCATGTGGGGCTCAATTGCGCTAATAGGATCACTTTCTGTTGGGCTCTTTTTGCCCAGAGACAGAATAACCAGATTAATGACGATAACGGTTGCAGGTGGTCTCGGGCTCCCGTTGCTGTGGATCATCGTGTTGGCTAGTTGCCAGGCGATGCAGCTAAATGATCTGGTGTCCTGGGGATTTGTTGCACTCTTCACTGTAACAACAGTGCGTGCATTAATCCCGCAATCAGGGGTAAGGTGGATTGAGAAGAGGGTTAAACTGGCGTTTGACTCTCTTCTTAGCACAATTAGGGCATAGCCGCAGGCGCTGAGTTGTGGCCTGCGCGTTTCTTTTCTTTTTTTGTTTTTTTATGGGACGAATTACCCGAATAATTTACGGCTTATATTTGGATGAGGAAGATTATGCGCGTTGTGAGCTGAGAAAAGCAATGCGCCGAATACAGGAACATCATGCGCAAGAACATTATGTCATTGCGCATTATAATGAATCAGCCATACTATCCAGGTCAAATAATAGGGCGCATTCATGTTTTTCTTTGAATGTCTTTGCGAAAACAGCATAATGCTCTTTTCGGTTGTCATTGTGCCACTGGACATATTGCGCTTTTTCTTTCAATTCCTCAATTATCTTTTTTGCGCTTACGTTGTTTTTCCATTTGCATTCGCAGAAGAGGATGTCTTTTGTGGTTTCGTTGAATGCAATTATGTCTATCTCCTGCTCTTTTCTTGTGTTGTTTTCTCTGTAATGCCCCCACCATGTGCCGATTTTTGCGAAGGTGAACGGGAGGGCAGGGGTTCTGTTTATCTTTAAAAGGAAGCTTTTGCAGATGCCCTCATATGAATGAGCGATAAATGAGTTCAGGTCTGTCTGGATATTATCTATTACGGATTCGCTGTTGCCTATCTCTATGTCTGATTTGTTGGGATATATGTATCTGAACCAAAATCTGAAAAAGTTGTCGTTTACTAAGTATATTGCTTTTTTTGATTGATTGGGTTTTTTTTCTGTCACAGGCTGTTCTCTTTTAATGAGTTCCATGTCTTTTTCGAGAACAGTCAGAAAATAGCTCAGAGAGGTTGGTTTTATTGTCAGGGAGTTTGCTATTTCATTTGGTTTTGTTTTGCCTTCTGAGATTATTTTGAGGATATTGAAGTATGTGGCGCTGTTTGGCAGTTCGGTCTTTATCATGATTTCCGGTTCGGTG
>JAFCBW010000143.1 GCA_017610525.1 Candidatus Nanohalarchaeota archaeon
CCCTGCTTTATCAATCCTGCTTTGTTCTCAATCTTCTTTGCAACCAGCCCGAAATGTTCTTTCCTGCTTCCTAAATTCCAGTCAACATGTCTTGATTTTTCCTTTAATTCCCAAAGAATTCTTAGTGCCTGCTTCTCTTTCAGGTTTTTCCACTTGACTTCAAATATAGCTCTATGAGAGAAGATATTCCTCTTGTTGCATCAACCCCCACCCCATAAACACCTCCGGCGCCCAGAAAAACCAGCCCAGTAACCCAAACAAAAACCACTAAAATCAAAAAAGCCATACCCAAACAAAGCAAACGGTGACCAAAACAAAAAAGCCAATACCCAAACAAAGCACAGGTGACCATTTACACTCAAGAACAGACAAGTGACCTAAACCGAAAGTTTAGGTCGCCCTGATGATCAACCTTTCTGAAGGTTGTCAAACAAAAACAATCAACCCCCTGACAAACAAAAACGAAACAAACGCAGAAACCGGCAAAACAAACACCCACGACCCGACAATCTCATAGATAACCTTCCAGTGTATAGTCTTCGCCCCAGAGATCAGCCCCACCCCGATGACAGTCCCCACAACAACATTCACACACGACACAGGCATCCCAAAAAACGTAAAAAAAAGCACAACAAACGCAGCCGCAAACTGCGCAACAAAACACATCGCAGGATTCATAACAACAATACCCGAAGAGATTGTCTGCATCACACGATAACCCCACACAGCCAGGCCCACACCAATACCAACCCCACCGACAATCTTCAGCACAAAAAGCAGGTCAAGAGAAACAGCCGGCAAAACCCCTGAAAACACACCGACAGCCGCAGCAACACTATTCGCCCCCTGCGCAAACGCAACAAACGCACAAGACACAACCTCAAGCCCCACGAAAAACCCAAACGACCTCCCCACATCATGCATATTCGAAAAATGCGAAAGAAACCACCTATGCACAAGATAATACCCTAAAAAGCCAAACACAACCCCCAAAAGCGGCGAAACAAGCCAGCTCAAAGCAACCCCGAAAACCACTCCGGCATTCAGGACAGACGAAGTCGCAAACCCATACCCGATGACACACCCCACAAGCACCTGCGTCATAGACAAAGGCATCCTGAAATAAGAAGCAGCCGTAATAAAAACCCCGACAAGAAAAAGCACAGCCACAGCCTCAACCATCCTCATGCCAGCCGAACTCATAATCCCCGCGCCAACAGTACGCGCAACACTATCCCCAAAAAACACCGCGCCGCAAATCTCAAGCGCAAAAACAAGCACAACAGCCCGCCTAAGCGACAGCGCCCCCGACCCCACAGAAATCCCCATCACATTGGCAGCATTATTAGCACCGACATTCCACGCCACAAAAAACATCACAGCAACCGCAAGCACCAAAAGCAACATAACTATATATTAAACAAAGCAACATATATATTATTATGAAATTCTGGACACCGCCCTTCAGAGCAGGCAGCGAAGAAAAAATCCAAAGACAGCTCACAAAACTCATGGACCTCGTAATAGAATCAGCAACCTACCTCGACATCTCCGTAAAAAACTTCGCCGAAAACTACGACGAGATCCGCCTCAAAGAAAGCATAGAAAAAGTAAGCGAAATAGAAACAAAAATAGACAACATGCGGCGCGAAATCGAAAAAGATATATACTCAAAACCCGGCATGACATTCAACAAGCAGGAAAAAATAGAACTCATCGAATGCCTCGACGACATCGCAGACTACGCAGAACTCGCATCCCAGCTCATGTTAATAAAAAACATAAAGATCCCAAAAGACATCACACACGACCTTATCGAACTCTCATCATCAACAAAACGAAGCATCGTATCCTTAAGGCACGCCATAGTCCAACTATACTCAGACTTCAGGAAAGTCAAAGAATACGACCGCCTCGCAGAAGAAGAACGAAACAAGGCACGAAAACTATACATAAAGATCATGACAAAACTATTCTCATCAGACATGGACACAAAAGACATACTCATAATAAAGACACTATCCTACAAGATATCCCGCACCGCAGACATGTCAGAAATAGCCGCCGACAAAGTCAACTTCATGGCACTCAAATACACAGGCTAACCCTGTATGATCTCAAGCATCTTCTTCTTATACCCGAACCTGCGTATCAGCCCCGAATTATCAACATCCTCATTCTCATCCTGCTCACGCACAAGCACACCAATCTCATACCCGTAAAGCGCAATCCCAAGCTCAACAATCAGCTTCCTCAACACAGGGACATCACCCTCATCCGCAACCCTCAAAAGAAGCTCATCAATCTCCTCATCTGCCCCCGGCTCATAAAACTTGACAAGCCTCGGCTCAATCAGGTTCAGCACATCCACAATACTCCCATACGCCGGATTCGTAAAGATACCGGCAATCTTCGATATCCCGAAATGATACTTCGTAAGACGCACAATCCTGAAAATATCCCCCACAACCTCAACCCGCGTAAGCACATAACTCCCGAACCCCCAGAAAAACAAAAAATAAGACACAACAATAACCCACTGCTGCGCTGTATCAAGCAAAACAACCCGTCCGTAAAGCGGCGCAAAAACAAGAAAAAGCGCAATAAACAAAAGAAGCAGGTAATTGACTAAAGGAGTATCATCATCATTCTTAAAAAAACGATCCACACTCACAAAAGCAATCCACGACATAAAAATATTCGAAAAAGTCACTAAAAAAAGAAACCCCGCAATCACAGGCAATCCAAGAGAAAGTAAAGCAAACGCAAAAGAAATCACACTAACAAAAAAATACAGGTAATGCACACCCAGCAAATACTCAGCCCTTACACTCACAAACTCCGTATCCATACAATATATAAGTCATCCATCATATATAAAATACAGCAAAAAGAAGTATGCCCATTAATCTACACATGATAACTTAATATCCCGACGATACGAGATACAGTATCGATAATGCCTGCTTGCATCACAGGAATAATATGTTCCGATATTCCGTTCTTAGAACGATTGACGAATAAATGGCAGATGCTAACTGTTTCTTTCTCTGGTTTTGCCCGTGTGTATTCTATG
>JAFCBW010000144.1 GCA_017610525.1 Candidatus Nanohalarchaeota archaeon
GCCTGATCTTACGCTTAAGGAGTCGCAGGATATTGTTAATATGATCCGGAAGAATCTTTCGCCTGATGCGAAGATCATATGGGGTGCGTCTGTTACGAATAGTGTGAAGGCGCCACTCGGTGTTATGGTTGTTGTTACAGGGGTTCAGCATTCTGTTGAGGATTTGTTTGATGAGGTCAAATGTCATGAAGAAGTTCCGCACAAGGAGATTGTGGGGCTTGGAATTGATATGTTTTGAGTGAGATTTCTTTTGAGTATCTATTTTGGATATTGAATTGTGGCTAGGGCTGAGCTTTTGTTATATAAATAATGGTCAACGCCTTTCGGCGTTAACTATAAAGAAAAAAGTTATTAGAACGATATAAACTATTGATATTAGTATTTTCTATGTTTAGCATAACATTCTCTGCAGTAAACCGGCTTGCCTTCATGGGGTTTGAATGGTACTTCACATTCTTCTCCACAGTCTGCGCAAGTTGCTTTATGCATTTCGCGTGGTCCAAAATTTCTTCCGCCCTGATTATCTCGTGAGCCAGAATTCCTTCCGAAACCGCCTTGGTTCGAATCTCTCATGGTATATTCCTCCTTGTGTTCACATAGAATGAAAATTGGATTTTCATTTATGTGCTTACGAATGATTGGTTGTTAACTATTTAAAGGTTTCTGTTGTTTTTTGGGTAAAATGGGTTTTTTAATGATTTTTGGCGGATAAAACATGAAATCCGGCATGGTACTCACAAATCAGCGGGGTTTACTCGGTTTTCTTTTCGAAGATCAGGTCTATGTATGGTGCTGCGCCTGCGCCTTCTATTGCGGGGGCGAAGAGCTGTTTTAGGCGCCATCCTTCTTTTGCTTTTTCTTTGATGATTTCACGATAATCTTCTTTTGGTCTTGAGGTTATTAGTCCTTTTATTTCAATTCTGATGATTTCGTATCTGTACATATCGACTGCCTCTATCTTTTTTTTCTGAATGGTCTTGGTATGAACATCGGGACTTCGTTCATGTATTGTTTGTATTTCGGACCTATTTTGTCGATTAGTATCTTTTCTTCGTATCGTGAGATGTGGTAGTAGAATATGAGGATGATTAGCCATATGCTGAGTGCGATTGTGGATAGGGAGGTTATGATGAATCCCAGGTATAGTAATATGGCGCTTAGATAGAGGGGGTGGCGGACTATTGAAAATGCGCCTGTTTTTACGACCTGTAGTTCTTTTCTTTGTTCGCCAAAGATGGTCTTATGGGATGATATGGCTAAGAGGAGGGAGATGATGAAGAATGGCAGTGCTGTTAGGATTCTTAGGTGGTCTGGGAAGGATTGGGGGGGGAGTATTGATGTGTGGATGATGTATTTGTCGATTAGCGTGCCTGCGATGAAGATTATGGCAAGTATGATCTGGCCTGCGTCGCCGAATGGGTGTTCTCCTGCAAGGTCTTTTCTGTGTTCGTGGGTTTTTATTTTGTGATTACTCATCATTATTCGCTTTGCTTACTTGGATTTGATTATCAATTCAACTTAGAAAGCGCTTGCACTCTCTTCACCATGTTCGGATGTGTGCTCATCATTTCCATGAATTTGTCTGCGCCGCTTACTTTTACTTTCTTGGTTCTTACGCGCATCAGTTCTGAGTCGTCTATTGAGCCGCTGCCGTCTACGTCCAGTTCTTTTAGTTCGCGGAATTCGCGCATTGCGCGTGAGGGGTCGTTTGCGAAGAAGGCTTTCATGCCTTCGGTCTGTTTCAGGGTGGCTTTCGGGACTTTTGCGCTGCCGTATACTAATTTGAAGAGGGCTGATGCCATGACGCTTGGGCGGCTGCCTAGTTTTACGCTGCCTTGGTCTGCTGCGTATTCTCTTATTCTTGATGCGTATAGTACCAGGAGATTTGTCAGGAAGTAGATTGCGAATGCGGCTATTCCAATTGCGAAGTTGCTGTTGCCTTCGCGGTCTCTTGAGAACATGAAGTTCCATGCCATGTACCATGCTATTGTGGGTACTATGCTGATTAGGGTGATGATTAGTACGTCTTTGTTCTTTATGTGGGATATCTCGTGGCCCAGGACTGCTTTTAGTTCTTCTTTTGTTAGGAGGTTCCTGATTTGCTCTGTTATGCATACTCTTGCGTCTTTGGTCCATCTGCCGAAGGCAAATGCGTTTGGGATCGCCATCTTTGAGATGCCTATTCTTGGTTTTGGGATGCCTGCTTTTCTTGAGAGTTCGGCGACCATCCTATGAAGTTCGGGTTCTTCCTGTTCTGTTACATAGTGGACGCGCATTGACCAGTCTACTATTTTTGGACCTATCATGTACTGGACTAGCATCATCACTGTTGCAAGGATGCCGTAGAATATGAAGTTGCCTACTCCAAGGTATGTGCCTGCGACGACGAACAGGGAGTAGATTATTGCGAAGAAAGCGCCCATTACAAGATACATTTTAACTTGAAGCCACATTGGTGTCACCGATGTATATGATGGAGTATATCTTTTTAAATTTATAGTAAACGCCATAACTTTTGGACTGATGGCGTTTCCATATCCTTAAAAATCTACGATTTTTAGGATCCAGTGAATCGAAGATTCACCCGGATAGATTGACGTCTCTTGGTTTTTTGTAGATTTGTCCATTTAGTAACGACGTCAACTATAATAGTATTGGGGTATAATATGGTGTATGCTTGATATGAAGAGAGTCCAGGCGCTTCTTCGCGTGTCGCGGGATGTGATTGTTGATTGTGCGCAGAAGAATGGCGCTATCATTGCTGCTAATCCTAAGCATCCGGCTTATCCAAAGGATGCCAAGAATTACAGGTATGTGTGGCCGCGTGATGCGTCGTTTGCATGTATTGCGCTTGATTTGCTTGATGATAGTTGCGGGAATGGAGAGTGTTCGCAGGTTCAGGAGGATTTTTTTAGGTGGTGCGAGAGGGCAGAGGGTTTTAAGAGGCATGGCTTGTTTTTTGAGAAGTATTATGTTAATGGTAAGAAGGCGCTTCACAGTTTTCAGCCGGACCAGACGGGTGCTGTGCTTTTTGCGGTGCATCATCATGTGCG
>JAFCBW010000145.1 GCA_017610525.1 Candidatus Nanohalarchaeota archaeon
TTGTGGGGATACTATCGGATACTATCGATATTATCGATACTCTGGTAACCGATACTATCGGTTACTCTTTTATGCTGTGTTTGCCAGAAAATCAACAACAAGGTCCTAAATTTACAAAAGTAACTGAAGATACCTGCAACAGAACAACAAAAACGAATCTGCTGCCAACGATAACCCTCTGCAGGCTATGTCATCAATGCAAATATCTCAGAACAAATTTCACTAAAAAACCAAATTGTCTTGATGTCTATGACAAAACTCTCAATACTGGCTATTTGGGTTTTGGCTATAGATCATCGCCGCTTTAACAGAATTAGGGATATTTAAAAGCTTCTTATTCTGCGCCATATATTCCTCAATAGGAAACCCTGACTCGCGCACATCACGCACATACACCTTAACCGTATTATATGTGAGCCTCATCTTAGTGGCAATCTGCTTATAGCTGATCGGACTCTCTGCCTCAAGAAGAATATTCACAAGCACTCTTCTCGACTTCGGCAGTTTCTCAAGAATGTGCTCAAGCGGTATCTTCGGCTCTGTATGCACAACATTTTCAAGAACTTCATTTGCATCCTTATCGATAATCGTCGGAACAACATTCAGCACCTCATTCCTAAGTACCTCAATATCTTCCTTTGTAGCCATCCTCTGGTTAAGTATCTCCACCTGATCACGATTAGCAATCGAAAGTTTTCCAATAACACAGAGATCAGAAAACTTCTTATTCAACTCACCAATTGCTCTGTTGACTCTTTCAATCCTCTCTTCATATCCGTGCCCTTTACCTGCCGTTTTCTCAATTTCTTCAATTTTGTCATGAACCTTTTTGATTTCAATAAAATTAAAGAAGACATTAAACTTGAAATGAGTTCTGAAATTGTTAAGGAGAATGACATGCTTCGACGTGACTTTGCGCATGAAATCAAAAAGGTTCATGACAAAATTTCAGAACTCATTTCAAGTTTAATGTCTTCTTTAATTTTATTGAAATCAACAATAGCACCTGCTGTCTCTTTCATCTTTTTCTTTTTCCCTCCAAACAGCATATCAAATAATCCCATATTGACCAATTACCTATATGTTCCTCTATGATTATAAAGATTACATACGGAAAGCCGAAATATTCGCATCTAATCAATCCAACAATGATTTACCTTTCTATTGGATTGCCATCTCTCTAACGCTGTCGTGTTACGATAACATAAATTAATAAACTTCCCGCTATTAATGAATAAAAGACACTACAGGTGACCAAAAATGCTAGACATAAAACAAATCCGAAAAGACCCTGAACCCATAAGGGCCAACCTAAAAAAAAGAAACAACCCCGAATACATAAAAATGTTGGATGAGCTAATAAAAAGCGACACAGAATGGCGCAACCAGCAGCGCGACCTCGACTCAATCAAACACAACCGCAACCAGAAAGCACAGGAAATATCAACCCTGAAAAAGCAAAAAAAAGACGCAGCAAAAGAGATACAAAGCATGCGATCCCTATCAGAATCCATAGAAAAAAAACAAAGCTCCATAGAAACCATGAGACAAAACATAGACGACCTCCTTCATCGCCTCCCGAACCTCCTCCACGAAACAGTCCCGACAGGCAAAGACGAAACCGAAAACAAAGAACTGCGCAAATGGGGCAAAATAAAAACCTACGACTTCCCATTAAAAAGCCACAACGACCTCCTCGACTCCCTGGACGGCGCAGACATCGAACGCGCAGCAAAAGTCGCCGGCTCCCGCTTCTACTACCTGAAAAACGACTTAGTGATGCTCGACTTCGCCCTGATGAAATTCGCACTGGACTTCCTAAGTGAAAGAGGTTACACAGTAATGGAAACTCCTCTGATGATACGAAGAAAACCAATGGAAGGCGCAGTCTCCCTCTCAGACTTCGAAGACATGCTCTACAAGATCGAAGGCGAAGACCTCTACATGATAGCCACCTCCGAACACGCACTCGTCGCATACCACATGGACGAGACCCTAGACCCCAAAACCCTCCCTATCAGATTCGCAGGCCTGAGCTCA
Source organism: Candidatus Nanohalarchaeota archaeon (assembly GCA_017610525.1). Taxonomy (GTDB): domain Archaea; phylum EX4484-52; class EX4484-52; order EX4484-52; family B79-G9; genus B79-G9. Next base: position 2,041 of record JAFCBW010000145.1, read on the forward strand.
TGCTTCAGAAAAGAAGCAGGAAGCCACGGGAAAGACACAAAAGGCATATTCCGCGTCCACCAGTTTAACAAGATAGAGCAAGTCATATTATCGACACCTGAAAACTCATGGCCTGAGCACGAAAAACTAATAAAAAACGCAGAAGACCTCTTCAAAAAACTAGAACTCCCCTACCGCCTGGTAAACATCTGCACAGGCGACATAGGCACCGTAGCCGCCAAAAAATACGACCTTGAAGTCTGGATGCCCCACCAGAACGCATACCGTGAGATGGTATCCTGCAGCAACTGCACCGACTACCAGTCAAGAAAACTAAACATAAGATACGGAAAAGAGGGCGCCCAAAAAGAATTAGTACACACATTAAATTCAACCGCAATCGCAACCAGCCGCGCAATCGTCGCAATCCTTGAAAACAACCAGCAAAAAGACGGCACAGTGACAATCCCAAAAGTCCTCCAACCCTACATGAACAACAAAAAAGTAATCCAAAAACCCGAATAATCATCATTCTCTCTGTATTTGCTTCTTAAATACTTCTTATTTATGTTAAACTTAGCGCAAGCTCCCGATTCACCGCATGCGCGCAAAATCAGTGGTCAAAAAAATCCCACTATAAATGTGAGAGTTTGGACGTAAGTCCAAAGACTTCGAACGCAAGTGAGATGAGTTAAATGGACATATTCCAATCAAAACCAAATAATTCCAAAGAATTTCAACCAAATTGCCTGCATCTGTCCAAATCCCCCTATTCTATAGGCTATCAAAAAACGCAATCACTAAAGCGCAATCCAAAAATGAACATATCATATTACACCCCCTTCTCCCATCTGACACAACCAAAAACCACACACTAACGCCCGCAAATACCCCTCATACGAACACGTGACACACTTATACGGTATGTGTGGATAATTTTCACCTTAAACCCTAACTTCGCCACTTCTACATAGCTCAAGCTAATTTTGTCAGTACCGCCATTTGACAGTTGGTGTTTACCACCGCAA
>JAFCBW010000146.1 GCA_017610525.1 Candidatus Nanohalarchaeota archaeon
CCTACAACTGACCCTTGACCCTCTTCCTCAAAACATCGATCTTCTCCCGAATCTCAATCGCCTTCTCAAACTCAAGCCTCTCCGCAGCTGAATTCATATCAAACTCAAGAATCTCAATAAGCGCCAAAATATCGCCCGAAGGCACATCATCCATCTCACTAACATCAAGCTCTTCCTCCTTGATGATTCGTTCCTGTATCTTTTTCTCAATAGTCCTCGGGACAATCCCGTGCTTCTTATTATACTCCATCTGCACAGCTCGTCTCCTCTCAGTCTCATCAATAGCTGTCCTCATAGAATCCGTAACCCTATCCGCATACATTATGACTCTCCCCAGGCTGTTCCTCGAAGCCCTCCCCATAGTCTGTATCAGCGACCTCTTATTTCTAAGAAACCCCTCCTTATCAGCATCAAGAATAGCGACAAGCGAAACTTCCGGCAGATCAAGCCCCTCCCGCAAAAGATTCACCCCGATAAGCACATCAAACTTCTTGCTGCGAAGCCCCCGAAGAATCTCAGTCCTCTCGATAGTATCAATCTCCGAATGAAGATACTGCACCTTAACCCCCTTCCCGGCAAGAAACTCGCTGAGATCCTCCGCCATCCTCTTGGTAAGCGTAGTAACAAGAGTCCGATACCCCTTTCCAGTCTCCATATTGATATTCAAAAGCAGATCATCCATCTGCCCCTCAGTCTTTTTGACCGAAACAGGCGGATCAACAAGCCCCGTAGGCCTCACAATCTGCTCAACAACCTGCGAACTTGAATCAATCTCATACTTATCCGGCGTAGCAGACACATAGACAATTTGATTGATTTTCTTCTCAAACTCCGTAAACTTAAGCGGCCTGTTATCAAACGCAGACTTCAGCCGAAACCCATGATCGACAAGGCTCTGCTTTCTCGAATGATCACCATGGAACATCCCCCTGACCTGCGGCAAAGTCACATGCGACTCATCAACAATCACAAGAAAATCCTCAGGAAAAAAATCAATCAGCGTACTGGGAGGCTCACCCTCCTTCCGGCCGTCAAAATGCCTCGAATAATTCTCAATACCACCGCAATACCCGGTCTCCTGGATCATCTCAAGATCATAATTCGTGCGCTCCAAAAGCCTCTCCGCCTCATGCACCTTCCCTTCACGCCGAAGCTCAACAATCCTCCTATCTCTCTCCTTCTCAATAGAAGCAACAGCCGCATCAACCCTCTCCTCAGGCATAACAAAATGCTTTGCAGGAAAAACAAGATATTCGCCATACTCCTTTACAGGCATCAGCGTAACACAATCAAGCATCCTGACCCTCTCAACCTCATCACCGAACATCTCGACCCGAAGAACCGCATCCTCATAACCCAGGAAAATATCCATAGTATCCCCCATCACCCGCACATTCCCCCTTTTAGGAGTCTTATCATCCCGGGAATACTGTATCTTCACAAGTTTGGAAAGAAGCTCCTTTTGCGCAATCTTCATCCCCTTATCAATCGCAACAGTCATCTTCTTATACTCTTTCGGAGAGCCTAGCCCGTATATGCACGACACACTTGCAACAACAACCACATCTCTAGCCATAATCAAAGAAGAAGTAGCAGACAACCTCAATCTATCAATCTTCTCATTGATGGACGCATCCTTTGCAATATAAGTATCAGTCCTTGCAAGATACGCCTCCGGCTGATAATAATCATAATAAGAGACAAAATACTCCACATGATTATCCGGAAAAAAATCCCGAAGCTCATTATAAAGCTGCGCCGCAAGCGTCTTATTATGTGTGATGATAAGCACAGGCACATTCCTCTGCGCAATGACATTGGCCATAGTAAACGTCTTACCTGACCCCGTCACCCCAAGAAGCGTCTGCGCCCTGTACTTCTTACAAAGCCCCTTGGTAAGCTTAGAAATGGCCTGTGGCTGCGCACCGCAGGGCTTAAAATCCGACACCAGCTTAAAGTCAGTCATAATCTTTTTTATGCATAGAATATATTTAAGAACTTGGTGATTGATTTGCCTGATGTGGTAGGGTGTGATTTGAGCGCCTCTCAAAAAAACACCCCTATTCGCTTAGTGCTCTTCGTCTTCACCTCGCAAAATAGTATCTCTTAACCAAAGCACACAAACATCTAAAAAATACTTTACAAACGTAAACTTTAAATAGTTACAATTGTAAACTTTTGTTATGTTGTGATACCATGATATTTAGAAACTTCGCAAAAAACCTGTTGAGCTCAAAAGTAAAAATAAAAATCATAATGTACATGCTCTCTGAAAACGCCCAGACAAGCGAAAGAGAACTTGCGAGAATCCTTGACGTATCCCACATGGCAGTAAACAAGTCAATGAAGCAGCTCTACGACCTCAATCTTGTATCCCCAATGAAGATAGGCAATGTACTATCCTGGAAATTTAACAAAAACAGCTACGCATACGAACATATTGCCCAAAACCCCTTAAAAAGCATAGCCGACAACCCCCCTCTCTCAGACCTCAAAACAATTTTCAGCAAAAAACTCACAAAAAAAGGCCTGAAAGAAGCCATAATATTCGGCTCCGTTGCAGAAAGAAAAGAAGAACCCGACAGCGATATAGACCTGTTGATTATAACAAAAAACGAAAAGCACAAAACTATAATAAAAAAAACATTAGCCGAACTTTCACAAATATGCGCCCAAAGATACGGAAACATCCTCTCTCCCTACATAATCACAGAAGCAGAAGCGAAAACACATCAAAACAAAAAAATAATAAAAAGCGCAAAAAGCGGATTCAGCGTGATATCATGAGAACAAGAGCAGTCGACAGGCACAAAGCACAGGATTACCTCAAAAGAGCAAAAGAATGCAAAAATTCAATGAATCATAGCTACGAGGAATGTGAATGGAACTCCTGTGTAATAAATGCCGTTCATAGCGCAATCGCCGCAGCTGACGCATTCTGCATATGGAAAACCGGAATAAGACATGCCGGTGAGAGGCATGAGGAAGCAGTACGCCTTTTTTCATTGCATATAATGTCTGACCAAGCAATGAAAC
>JAFCBW010000034.1 GCA_017610525.1 Candidatus Nanohalarchaeota archaeon
GAAACAACACCTAATCAAAACTCACTTCAAAAACTTATCCAAAACCTTGCGCGCCTTCTCCCTCTTCGCCTGATGCTTCAGAAGAAATCCGACAATCAGCTCAATACAGCGCCCCTTACACTCCCCGCACATCACATTCCCTGACCGGCACTCATCAAACACTTTCGATAACTCCTTATCATCATCCATAAAATGAAACTTGTAAAGCTCAAACACAGTACACTCAAGAGGACTCCCCCCGAGCTTCTTCTGCTCATCAAGCGTATCACGACCGCCCGTAAGCGCCCTCTTCACCTTCCTCTCAACCTCTTTCCTCGAATCAGTAAGAGCAATATAAGTAGTAGGATCACTGGAACTCATCTTGGAACCCGAAAGCCCCTTCTGGTACCGGTGATAAGTAGACGAAGGCAAAATAAAATTATACTCCTTCTTAAACCGCGCAGCAATATCACGGGTAAGCCGAAGATGCGGATCCTGGTCAGTCCCCACAGGCACAACAGTAGGCGTAGGTTTCCCCATATCAATCTGTGGATACAGAATATCCGCAACTTGCGTAAGCGCAGAAACAATCTTGCCTGTCGTAAGACTCTCCCCCCCGTAAATCGCCTTAAGCTCATTAAACGTAACCTTTTTCGCAAAATACTTTGAAATCACATTATACTCATTAGAAAAATCACTCTGGAAATAAAACCGACATTTTTTGGGTTTCAGCCCAAGCGCAATATAATTCAAAAGATACTCATTGACCGCAAGCTCCCGCATGACTTTCGTATCCATCCCCCGCGTAAGATACGCCTCAACATCCGCCACACACACATAGCAATGCGCCCCATTCTCCTGGAAATAGACCATCTCATCAGCAACCATCTTATGCCCAAGATGCATCTTCCCCGACGGCATAAGCCCAGTAAGCATAACAAAAGGCGCCTTATTCTTCATAGCAAGAGCAATCCGGGAAAAATCCCTATGCCCGTAAATAATCCCGCGCCTCATATACTTATGCACATTAGGAACAGACTTAATCACATTAGAAAAAGACTCGATACCGAACTCGCGCATAAGTTTATCGTAATCAGAGATGTCACTTGCGCCCCAGGGGTCAATCCTTTTATCCATAATAATCACTTTAACTGCTAAACAATAGCCAAGCACAACTTTAACTAATTTTCTACTTTCCTATTAGAAAAACACGTATTTATAGCTTGCCTTCCATTCCTGTCAATTGCACTCCAAAAACAACAACATCCACTCGCACAGACATAAGGTCACTCAATCATCAAAACAAACCTTAGAAACAATAAACGCAACAACAATCACAAAAGGCACAGTCAAAAGAACCCGGAGCACCATAAACCTCGGACCCAGAAAATGCAGCTCAAAAATCTCCTCGACAACCTTAAAAGACGACCATGCCCCGATAAAAAGCACAACATTAAACCTGCTGATCCCCTTTCGCAAAAGCGCACCTGCAAGAGGAAACGCAAGATACAAAGGCCCCGGAATCAGGCACCCCATGACAAAGCTATACACAGACCCTTTCAGCCCCGAATTCTCACCCAGATGACTGACCACAAAACTCTTAGACACCCACGCCTCAAACAACCCAATCAACACAAAAAACCCAGGCAGATACAAAAAAATCGACAATACCACCGAATTTTCAGAAGCATACTCTGGGAACATCACACATACAAGAATAACCGCAATCAAAGCAGCCACACCAAACACTCCCTTAACAATCGAGGATTTCAATATAACACCCCCATAACGACACCGATAACAATCGCAAAAACAAGACACAAGAAATTGCGAACCAAAGCAAACTTAAGCCCAAGCTCCTTGACCTCAATAGGTATACTGAAAGTATGGACCATCACAAGCGAAGTAACAAGAACCGCAATATACCCTGGATTTACCCCTGATGCAAGAAACTGCCCGGCAATTGGAAACGTAATAAAAGGCGGCACATGCACAATAGCACCCGCAAAAGCCGCCACAAGATACCCCCAAAGCCCCGAAACACCTGCAACATAACCAAAAACAGCATCCCCGGAAAACAACCCCTGCGCAAAAACAAGAACAAAAATAACAACAACAAATATCGGTGCAATCCTCTCAAAAGACCTGACAGACAGCCTCAGCGCATGAACAGACTTATCCTTATCAGTAAAATAACACACAAGAAAAACAGCAAACACAACAGCATTAAATATCAAAGCAAGCATAGATTAACTATATTACTCAACAGCACTTATAAATATTCTCAAAAATTCCCGCAAACCGCATCCTTCATCCCGCGCACAAACTCCCCAATCTCCTCCACCATCTTCTCCTTATCCGAAAGATTCCTCTCAATAATCTTAACAATAGCGCTGCCGACAATCACCCCGTCCGCCCCCGCAGAGACCAGTTTGCGCGCATGCGCCGGCTCAGAAACCCCAAAACCCACAAGAACAGGTATCTTAGTCTCCCGTTTAACCTTCCGCACAAGCTCCAAAGTAGAATCAGAAACACCTGATCGCGCCCCAGTAACCCCAAGCACAGACACAAGATAAACATACCCACACACTTCCCGCAAAATCAAAGACATCCTCGATGAAGTAGTAGTCTGCGCAACAATGAACACAGCATCAACCCCATACTTCTTCGCAGCCTCAACAAAAGGTCCCGCCTCCTCAACAGGCACATCAGCCACAAGCACATAATCAACACCAGCATCAGAAGCATCAGCATAAAACTTATCAATCCCCCTCTTATAGACCAGGTTAGAATAAACCAAAAGACTGACAGGAATCTTAGAATACCCCTTAATCTCCTTAATCATCTTAAACGAAGAATCAACACAACCCCCATTATCAAGCGCCCTTTTGTCCGCAAGCTGTATAGTGGGCCCGTCAGCAATCGGGTCAGAAAAAGCAAACCCCAACTCAAGCATATCAGCCCCCTCATCAATCATCTTCATAATGATCTTCTTGGAAGTATCATAATCCGGATCCCCGACAACCACAAAAGGAACAAACAACTTCTCCTTCATTTCACCACCTTCATCACATGCTCCATATCCTTATCCCCCCTCCCCGAAAGATTCACAACAATAACATCATCCTTCTTCATCTTCTCCGCAACCTTAAACGCATACGCAACCGCATGCGCAGACTCAAGCGCAGGAATGATCCCCTCCAGAACCGAAAGCTCCTTAAAAGCAGACAACGCCTCCTTATCAGTAATACCCACATACTCAACACGCCCCGAATCTTTAAGCGCACTATGCTCAGGCCCGACACCGGGATAATCAAGCCCTGCAGAAATCGAATACGCCTCATTGATCTGTCCGTCCTTATCCTGCAAAATATATGAGAGCGACCCATGCAATATCCCGGGCTCCCCCTTGCACAAAGACGCACCATGCTTATTCGTATCCATCCCAAGCCCTGCTGCCTCAACACCATAAAGCTTGACATCATCTGAAAGAAACTCAAAAAACATCCCAATCGAATTAGACCCGCCCCCGACACACGCAACAATAGCATTCGGACACCTGCCCTCAACCTTCATAATCTGCTTCTTGGTCTCCTCACCGATAACCCTCTGGAAATCACGCACAATCATAGGATACGGATGCGGCCCGACAACAGACCCAAGCACATAATAAGTATTGCGCACATTACCAATCCAGTCACGCAAAGCCTCATTCACAGCATCCTTAAGAGTACCCGCACCCGAAGCCACAGGAACAACCTCAGCCCCGCACAACTTCATCCGAAAAACATTCAGCTTCTGGCGCTCAATATCCTCAACACCCATAAAGACACACGTCTTGATGCCAAGCAGCGCCCCGACAACCGCAGTCGCAACACCATGCTGACCAGCGCCGGTCTCCGCAATCAGGCGCGTCTTGCCCATATACTTCGCCAAAAGCCCCTGCCCAAGAGTATTATTGATCTTATGCGCCCCAGTATGGACCAGATCCTCCCGCTTAAGATAGATCCTACACCCATACTTGCGCGACAGATTCCGCGCAAAATAAAGCGGCGTAGGCCGCCCCGCATAATCTGAAAGAAGCCCGCCCAACTCCTTCTTAAACCCCTCATCATCCTTCAATCTGACATACGCACCCTCAAGCTCCTCAAGCGCAGGCATAAGCGTCTCAGGCACAAACATACCCCCGAACTTTCCGAATCTTGTATCCATCTTCATAACTGATCCCCCTTGGCAACCTCAATAAATCTCTTCATCTTCTCATGGTCCTTCCTACCGAACGCTGACTCAACACCACTCGAACAATCCACAGCATACGGCCCGACACTCATAACAGCAGACCCGACATTAGAAACATCCATCCCACCGGAAAGCACAACCGGCTTCCCAAAAGAAACACCTCTAAACACCCCCAAATCAAACACATCCCCGGTACCGCCAGCAATCCCTTCCTTATAAGTGTCAAAAAGAACCGCAGAAACATAAGGCTCATATTCGCGAACCTGCAAAAGACTCGACTTATCTTTCACCCTGAACGCCTTGATAACATTACAAAACCGCGCACAATACTCACTTGACTCATTCCCGTGAAACTGAAGCAGAGTAAGCCCGCAATAATCCCTAATCTCCCGCACAACATCCTCCTTCTCATCCACAAACACCCCGACCTTAGAAACAAAAGGCGGAAGACTCTTTATGATCTCCCTCGCAGTCTCCTTATCCACGCACCGCGGACTTTTCGAATAAAAAACAAACCCAATCGCATCAGCCCCAAGCTCAACTGCCATCAAAGCATCTTCAACATTAGTAATCCCGCAAATCTTAACTTTCACCATCAGCACCACACAACTCTTTCAGTTTCTCCTCAACATCCCCTTCCATAATCGCAGTCCCAACAAGCACAGCATCAATATTAGCCTCCTGTAAAAACACTATATCCTCCTTTGACCTAACCCCGCTCTCACTAACAACAACCACACCGGAAGGCACATGCTTCGAAAGCTCAAGAGTAGTATTCATATCAGTAGTCATCGTCGCAAAATCCCGGTTATTTATACCGATAATATCTCCCCCGGAACGTATTGCAGCATCCAATTCACTTTCATCATGCACCTCAACAAGACAATCCATACCCAATCCCTTTGCAATATTGATAAAACTCTTCAACTTAGTCTCATCAAGCACAGACACAATCAACAACACCGCATCAGCACCATAATATCGCGATTCATATATCTGATACTCATCAATTATGAAATCCTTCCTGAGCACAGCCAGGCCAGTATTCTCCTTTGCAAGAGACAAATAACCCAAAGAGCCGCCAAAATACTTTTCATCAGTCAGCACAGACACTGCACCAGCATACTTATCATAAAGCCCAAGTATCCTCAAAACCTCATCATCACTTGCATCCCTTATCCTGCCTGATGACGGGGACGCAAACTTCAACTCACAAATAAGCTTTGGAAAAGAAGTTCCATCCCGTATTACCGCCTGTTTGAACCTCCCGTCACCCTTCTTGATCCCGCCAACAAACGACCCAAGAGGTATCTCTACTCTTCGCGCCTCAACTTCCCTTCTCTTATTCTCTATAATCTCAGAAATCACATTAGTTTCCATTCGTAATCTCCCTCAGTTTCTTAAGTGCACCCAGTGCCTTCCCACTCGCAATCGACTCCCTTGCAGCAGCAACCCCATCCTTGATGCCTCCTGCCCCGCCGCCTGCAACAATCGCAAAAGCCGCATTCAAAACAGCAATATCATGGCAGGGACCCTTCTTGTCATTCAAAATATCAAGTGTGATCCCTGCATTCTCATCAGGTGTCCCACCCACAATCTCTGCCAGATTAGCACACTCAAACCCGAAATCCTCCGGCCTGACAGTATAGGCACTCACATCACCATCACGAACCTCAGCAACCTTAGTAGGCCCGGAGACACTGGCCTCATCAAGCGGATACCCATGAACAACAAAAGCCCGCCTGCATCCGAGATTCAAAAGCACATGCGCAACCACATCCACAAGCTCCTCATCATAAACACCCACAACCTGCGCTTTTGCACCCGCAGGATTAGTAAGCGGCCCGACAACATTAAATATGGTCCTGATACCCATCTCCTTTCGCGGGCCAATTGCATACTTCATCGCCGCATGAAAATGCGGGGCAAACAAAAACCCGATACCTGCCTCCTCAACGCACTTTGTGACAACCTCAGGCGAAACATCAATCTTGACACCAAGTGCAGAAAGCACATCACAGGACCCACTCTTACTCGAAACAGACCGGTTCCCGTGCTTGGCAACAGGAATTCCTGCACCGGCAACAACAAACGCCGCAGTAGTAGAGATATTAAACGTACCTGCACCATCCCCACCAGTACCGCACGTATCAACAACCATACCGACATCAGGCGAGATCGAGACAGCCTTCTTTCTCATAACCATCGCAGCACCTGTAATCTCATCAACAGTCTCACCCTTCATGCGAAGCGCGCACAAAAAAGACCCGAACTGCGCATCAGTCGCACCGCCGCTCATGATCTCACCAAACACAGCCACAGTCTCATCATACGACAGATCCGTACCATCCACAACCTTAGCTATAGCCTCTTTAATCATATCACACACCATCCACGCAATTAATCATATTCTGAACAATCCTGCCCCCGGCAGGCGTAAGTATAGACTCCGGATGAAACTGTACACCCTCAACCATAAATTTCTTGTGGCGCACCCCCATCACAACCCCGCTTTCAGTCTTTGACGTAACCTCAAGACACGCCGGCAACTCCAAAGCAGCAAGCGAATGATACCGCCCGCACGCAAACGGGCACTCAATCCCCTCATACAGCACCTTTCCATCATGAAACACAAGCGAAGTCTTCCCATGCAGCGTCTCATCAGCCACGCCGACTCTCCCCCCGAACGCCTCAACAATCGCCTGGTGCCCAAGACACACCCCAAACAAAGGAACCTTACCGCAAAATCTCCTGATGACATCGATACACACACCAGCATCACGAGGCGCACCAGGCCCCGGCGAAATAACAATCAGCCGAACTCCCTGCCCGCGCACCACATCATCAATACAGCGCATTCCAACATCATTCCTATAAGTGGCCACATCATGCCCCCTCTTCTCAAACTCATCCACCAGATTATAAGTGAATGAATCAAAATTATCAATCAACAGGATTTTCATACTCCACACCTCCGGTCATCTCAATTGCCAAAAGGCACGCCCGGGCCTTTCTCAAACTCTCCTCAAACTCTTTTTCAGGAACAGAATCATAAACAACACCAGCGCCTGAACGGACATAAGCTGCATTTCCCTTTATCTGCATAGACCTGATAATAATAGTAGAATCAAAATCCCCATGCGGCGTAAGATAAGCAACAGCGCCCCCGTAATAACAGCGCTTATTCTTCTCTGCTTTCCGTATCAACTCCATCGCCCGGATCTTCGGCGCCCCCGTAAGCGTCCCCATATTCATAGACGCAAGATACGCATGAAGCGCATCCATATCATCCCGCAAAATCCCACTGACATTCGACACAATATGCTGCACATGAGAATACTTCTCAACAACAAACGCCTCATCAACAACGCGCGACCCCGGTTTCGACACCCGCGCAACATCATTGCGCGCAAGATCCACAAGCATAACATGCTCAGAAACCTCCTTGCGGTCAAGCTTCAGCTCAACCTCATACTTGGCATCAAGATCAGCATCAATCCCTCCCTTCACAATACCCCGAGGGCGCGTACCCGCAATAGGCCTAATCTCAACTTTCTTTTCTTTCTCACCCTCAACCCGAAGCGCCATCTCAGGCGACGCACCAAGGAGAACCGAATCACCAAAATTGATGAAAAACATATAAGGCGACGGATTCAGGCGCCGAAGCGTCCGATAAACAGAAAGCGGCTCAGCATTATACTCTATCACAAGAGTCCGCGACAGCACAGCCTGGAATATATCTCCTGCGCAGATATGTTCTTTCAGCTTACCCACAATATCCACAAATTTCTCTTTTGATACATCACTGTGGATATGGACTTTCTTTTTTTTATAATCGCGCACCTTTGGAACAGGCTGCTCCATAACCTGTATATACTTATCAATTGTCTTTTTGCAGTCTGAAAGAATGTCTGAATTATCCTCGTTGCCGATGAGCGCATTAGCAATAAAATAAGTGACATCATTCTTATGGTCAAAAACAAACAGGTTATCAGCAAAATACATCTCATAATCCGGTGTTTCCAGGATGTCATGTTTATTTTTTGGGAGGTCCTCAAACTGGTCAATAAAATCATAAGAAATAGCCCCAAGCAGCCCCCCATAAAAAGTGAGTGGCTTATCTGTCGGCTTGAATTTGTATGCAACAGCACGCAAAACATCAACATGCGTCTTTTGGCGAATGCGCTCTCTCTCAGAAAGATTCCTATCATGTTTTGGTTTCAGTGTTCCGGTGATTTTTGTCTTTTCATGTTTTATGGAGTCGCAAAAAGACAGGTCATCCTTTATCAATTTAAGAAACTTTACTCCAATTTCATTAAACGCAACAATCTCAAAATGACTGCCGGTCCCGGATACTTTTAGGCACGGCGCAGCAGTCCCCATACTGAACTGCGCATACTTAGCAGAAACAGAAGCAGACTCAAGAAGCAAACAATGCGGACTGCGCCCATAATCAGAAAGCTTAGCAAAGTATTCTACAGGACACTTAAGCCCCTTAACGACCTTATAGACCGGGACAATCTCCCCGGGTTTCGCATGTGCGACCTTTTCCGCGCCAAAGATATCCACCCATAAATTTCACCATTTACGCATAATAGGACAAATACCTTTATATGTTTTGCGGCTACTGCTATCGTTTGTTGTATTCAGCTGGCGCTAAAGGTGTGATGATTTGAGATGTATTGTTGGTTTTATGGGCACCAGAAAAGTAGAACTAAAGAAAGAAAACATTGATAACTAAGAATAAGAAAATCTACAGGTTCCGAACAAAGCGCATCCAATCCATCGGCATCACCAAAATGTAGGTGTTTATTGGGGTCTGAAATATATAAGAGTTTCTGAAGCGCCAACACAAAAGCGCGCTTTTTACCTAGATACAAGATATAAGAGAATAATATTAAAACCGATTAAATTACTTTTTCATTATTTCCATCAATTTCCTCATGCGTTCTTTTCGCTCATCAACTGTCGGCACATATTGCGGGCATGATTTACAGCCTGATGGAACTTCGTCAGAGACTTCATCAGGGCAATCCTCAAAAAGCCCTTTACCTACACATCTCGGATACTTATTAGAATCAAGCTTCTTTGCCGTCTTCCGGTTCTGAGCGACGCCGCGGGTCACACCGTCGATGACGAGATCGAGATGACCTTTGGGTGTCCCCTCGGTGTCGAACGGAACACCCATCGCTC
>JAFCBW010000035.1 GCA_017610525.1 Candidatus Nanohalarchaeota archaeon
CGTCAATCTTTCCTTCGGATTTGAGTTTGTAGCAGTGGATGTTTGCTGTTGACCAAGAAATTTTTGCCTGCTTTGCAATCTGATATGTTGAGAGTGGCTGTTTGGATGTTTTTAGTATTCTCTCTGTCAGTGCATCTATTGATAGATTTTCATGTTTCATGTCTTATCCCCCCTTAAAGGATGTCTTACGAATATATCGATATATGGTTGTGTTCGTGTAGTTAAGTTGGGGGTATGGGTATATAAAGGTTTGGGTGGTATAGAATATAGTTTTTGGGGGTGGTTTTTATTCGGCGCACTTCTTGTCGTCTTCTTTTAGGTCGCCTAATTCCACGCCCATGATCTGGCTTATGCCATTCTGCATGGATACGCCGTATATCCTGTTTGAGCGCCTTACTGTCGAATCGTTGTGGGATATTACGAGAAACTGGGATTCGTCTACGTATTGTTGTATTAGTTTGCCTATTTTTTCTGAGTTTTTCTTGTCGAGGGCTGCGTCTATCTCGTCCAATATGTAGAATGGGGAGGGTTTGTAGCGCTGGATCGCAAAGAGGAATGCAATGGCAGTGAGTGTCTTTTCGCCGCCAGATAGGGAGTCTATTGAGAGGAGGCGCTTGTCTTTTGGCTGGGCTTTTATTATGAGGCCAGATTCTATGTCTTTCGGGTCTTCCATTACGAGTTCTGCGGGGCCTTCTGCAAGGTTCCGGAAGATTTTTCCGAATTCATCGGAGATGGTTTCGAGAGTGCGGTAGAACATGAGTTTTCGTTTTTCCTCTAGTTTCGCTATCATTTCTTCTATGGAGTTGCGCTCTTCTTTTAGTTTTTCTACGCGCTCGCTGAATTCGGTGTATTCTTTTTCATACTGGTCGTATTCTTCGATTGCTTTCATGTTTACGAGCCCTGCGGCTCTTAGTTGTCGGTCTATGTTGTTGAGTTCTTTCTGGAGCTTCTGGGGGTCGCCTTTTTCAATGTCTTTGCAGTCTTTGTATTTTTCCTGATCTATTTGTGAGTTTTCGAGTTCTGCCTCGAGTTTTGCGCGGTTCAGGCGCATCTGCTGGATTTCTGCTTCAAGGGTCAGTTTCTGTTCGTACTGGCCTTTTCGCGAGTGTTTCATGTCGTCGATTTCCTGCAGCATTTTGCTTTTCTGTTCCCGGAGTTTTTCGACGTCTTTTGATTCATCTTTTACTTTACCCTGCTTTTCTTCGAGGAGGATGTTCAGGTCTGCTATTTCCTTGTTCAGGTCTTCGGTTTCAAGTTCGAGTTTCCTGATTGCATTTTCGTATTCTCTTATGTCGGTTATGTCTTTTACGTTTACGTTGCTTTGGGTTTTTCTTACGCTTCCGCCGACTATTGCGCCGCCGGCCTCAAACAGGTCGCCGTCAAGTGTGACTATTCTTAGGCCGCGGACTCTTTTTGCTGAGTCCGGGTCTTCGGCTATGAGGGTGTCTCTGAATACGTGATTGAATGCGATCTGGTATTTCCTGTCGAACTGGATGAGGTTTACTGCGAAGTCTATTATGCCAGACATTTTAGATGCGATTTCTGCTTTGGCGGACATTGAGGTAGGATGGAGGCGGTCCATGGGCAGGAAGCGGACGCGACCGAGACTATTTTGCTTGAGGTAGTTTATGCAGTCGATGGCGGTTGTTTCTGAGTCGGCTATTATGTCGTTCAGGCGGGCGCCTGCGGCGGTGTTTATTGCTACCTCAAAGCGCGGGTCTACGGATGATAAGTTGCTGATTGTGCCGGATACACCTGCATGGTTCATGTTGAGGATCGCGCGGACTGACCTGTTGCCTACGTCTTCGCCTTTGCTTGCGCGAATGCTGTTCATTTTTGATATCATGTCGTTTAGGCGGCCTGTTTCGCGCATGTTTGAGTTTATCTGGCTTTCGCGCTTGATTATGCGGGCGTTGAGGTCTTCGATTTCGCGCCGGATCTCTGCGTTCACTGATTTTTTTATGACGTCTGTGTCGATGTTCTGGATGAGGGATTCTTTGTCTTCGAGGTCGTCGTCGAAGTGGCCTACTTTGCCTCTCAGGTTTCCGAGTTCTGATTCTTTTATTTCGATATTTCTTTGGATGTTTTCGAGGGTGCCTTCAAGTGCTTTGACGCGACTGAAGGCGAGTGTTGCTGCAAGTTTGTCGCGGTCTTCTTCGAGTGTCTTATGTTTCATGGCAAGGTCGCGGTCTTTTTTGAGCTTGTCTACGTATTCTTTTTTCTGGTCAAGAATGAGGTTTGCGTCTTCAAGGTTGCGCTCTGCGACGTTCAGTTCTTCGCCTGCTTTTTCTTTTCGTGAGGTGTATTCGTCTATGCCTGCTACGCGGTCGATGACTTCGCGGCGTTCACGGGGGCGCATTTTGGTTATGCCTGTTATATCGTCCTGCTGGATTATGCTCTGGCCATCCGGGGAGATGCCGGCGTATGCGAGTACTTCGAGTATTTTTGTCCTGTTTTCGACTTTGTCGTTGAGGCGGTAGATGGATTGTCCCTGGCGGTTCACTCTTCTTGAGATTACGATTTTCTCGTCCTGATCAGGTATTGTTTTGTCGGTGTTGTCTATGTGCAGGGAAACTATAGAGTGGTCTGCGGGTTTTCTGCCATGGCCGCCGTTGTAGATTACGTGGTCCATGCGGCCTGCTCTTAGCTGGCGGGATGCGCTTCCGAGAACGAATACGATTGAGTCGAGTATGTTTGACTTGCCTGAGCCGTTGGGACCGATGATTGCGTTGAAGCCAGGGTATAGGGGGATTACCTGTTTTTTCTGGAAGGATTTGAAGCCTTGCACTACGATTTTTTCGAACATTACCATGTTTTTCCTCTCCCTTTGAGAATGGATAATATATAGTATCTTTGTGGAGCAAATATTTATATTTGAGTTAAATGTTTATAATTGTCTATGGCTAACTAATGTGTAGTTGAATATAATTTAGAGGTGTTTTATTATGAGTGATGAAAATGATGTTTTGTCGGATGACGATTACCAGAAGATCGCAAAGGATGTCAAGGCGCTGAAGGCGCCGGATAAGCCTAGGCAGGAGTTGAGGGCAGGTATGGATGTGCCGGAAAAGGAGGATATTTTTGGGGGTGTGCGGGAGGATAAGATTGAGCTTAGGGAAACTGCCTCGAGCAGACCGCAAGCTCAGGGGTGTGTTTTTTGCAAGATTGTAAAGAAGGAGATTCCTGCGAGGGTCGTTCATGAGAATCATGATTTTGTCGGGTTTCTTGATATCCAGCCGAAGTCATGCGGGCATGTGGTGATTGTCTCTAAGAGGCATGTTACGGATATGATTGAGCTTGATGTAGCTGAGCAGAATTCGCTGAATGATGTGTTGCGCGAGCTTTGCATGCGGATGAGGAAGAGGCTTGGAGCAACAGGATATACTGTTGTCTGTTCTAACGGGGTGTCTTCGGGGCAGGCGGTGCCGCATTTTTCTATGCATGTAATTCCAACTTATGCGAGTAATGCGGTTGAACTGCCGGTGTTGAGTCTTATACAGGCGCAGAAGGTGCCGGGATTTGTTATGGATGATGTTGTGAAGAAGCTTTCTTCTGGTGGTGCGCATGAGAAGAAGAAGACTGGAAGTGAAGGGGCCTATAAGGGATATGGGGTTGAGTGAGGTTTTTTGTGTCAGTGCCCGAAGAAAATGTATATCGAGATGAATGCGGCGTCTATTGCGAGGAGAATTAAAAAATATGCATGGATGCCTGATTCGCCGAATAGTACTGCTGTGATTGTTGCAAGTATTCCAAGGATTAACTGGAGCGGGATTGAGGCGCCTAAAAATGCCATGATTGCGGCTCCTGCAAAGCCTGCTGATGCGTAGATGTAGAGTTTGCCTGGGTTTTTCAGGCAGGCCAGGAATGCGAGTACGCACAGGGTTGCCCAGAGGGCAGTCATTATAAGGTCCATGATAGCATCACTCTTTGTTATTGGATGCGGTTGTTTATATTTGTGCGGGTCAGTGGGAAAGAATTCATGGATACAATCAGGTTTAAATAATTGTGTTGTATAATTATCCTGTGGGTTCATTTGAAGATGAATGAAAGGAAAAAAGGAAAAAAGGATAGCTCAGGCATAGAAGAAATGGATCAAGTGGAGCTTGGGCGTGAAGGTAAAAGAGTTCTCGGTAAAAGATTTAAATCTTCAGAGTGTAATCAAAGAGAGATGAATGCTTTACTTGTTCTTGAGGATGGGACGTGTTTTCAGGGTGTCGGCTTTGGCGCTGAGAAGAGACTTGAAGGAGAGGTTGTGTTTAATACGGGTATGGTCGGGTATACTGAGTGCCTTACGGACCCATCGTATAAAGGGCAGATTCTTGCGCTGACGTATCCCCTCATTGGTAATTATGGCGTGCCTTGGTATAAGTCTGATTCTTTTGGGCTGCCGGTTAATTTCGAGTCGCATAGTATTAAGGTGCAGGGACTTGTTGTGAGTGAGGTGTGTTATAATCCCAGCCACTGGCAGTGCAAGAAGACTCTTCCCGAATGGTTTTTTAAGGAGAAGAAGGTCGGTATAGCAGGGATTGATACGAGAGCGCTTACAAAGAAGCTTAGGGCTTGTGGTAGCATGAGGGGGATACTTGAGGTAGGGCACCCGGATCTTGAGACGCTCCAGGTTGAAGTGAAGAATGTGGATGACCCGAATACAAGAAACCTGGTTTCTGAGGTGTCTTTGAAGAAGCCGGTGAGTTATGGTGAAGGGCGCAGGAAGATTGTTGTTATTGATTGCGGGGTCAAGGCGAATATCATAAGGGAGATATGCATGCGTGATTCTACTGTTGTGAAGGTGCCGTATGATTATCCTGCGAATAAGATTCTTGGTTATGAACCTGATGGAGTGGTTGTGTCAAACGGACCGGGGGATCCGAAGATACTTATGGACAGCACTGTTGAGACTGTCAGGGGGCTTATGGGTGAGAAGGTACCAATGTTTGGGATATGCCTCGGGAACCAGATTATGGGTCTTGCCATGGGTATTGATACTTACAAAATGAAGTTCGGGCACCGGAGCCAGAACCAGCCGTGTGTTAATATGGATACGAAAAGGTGTTTTATCACAAGCCAGAATCACGGGTTTGTGTTGGATGAGAAGACTTTCCCGAAGGAGGTTCTGCCTTGGTTTGTGAATGCAAATGACAGGACCATTGAGGGTATAAGGCACAAGAAGAAGAAAATTTTTGCGGTGCAGTTCCACCCGGAATCGACACCGGGTCCTGTCGATACGAGTTATCTTTTTGATGAGTTTTTGGGTGTGTGTGATGACTAATCTGTATGGGAAGAGGAAAAGCAGGAAGATTTCTAAAGTCCTTGTGCTCGGGTCAGGCGCCATTAAGATTGGTGAGGCGGGGGAGTTTGATTTTTCAGGATCCCAGGCGCTTAAGGCGCTTAAGGAAGAGGGGATTAAAAGCGTGCTTGTGAACCCGAATATTGCAACGATACAGACTGATCCTAAGATGGCGGATAGGGTTTATCTTTTGCCTGTCACTCCTGAATATGTTGAGAGGATTATCAAGAAAGAAAAGCCGGACGGGATTTTGCTTAATGTCGGGGGGCAGACGGCTCTTAATTGCGGGGTCGAGCTGTATAATAGCGGTGTGCTTTCAAAGTATGGTGTCAAGGTTCTTGGGACGCAGGTTGATGCGATTGAGGCTGCTGAGAATAGGGACCTGTTCAGGATTGCTATGAATAAGGCAGGCATAAAGATATGCAAGAGTAGGGCTGTGACCAGTAAAGATGATGCGCTAAAGGCTGCAAAGGAGATTGGGTACCCGTGCATGGTGAGGGCCGCGTTTACGCTTGGAGGCGAGGGAAGCGGGATTGCTAAGGATGAGGAGGAGCTTGTGTTCATTGCTGAGAGAGGGGTTGCGCAGAGTGCAATTGGGCAGGTTCTGATTGAGGAGTATGTCGGCGGATGGAAGGAGATTGAGTATGAGGTTATGAGGGATGTTGATGATAATTGCATTACAGTATGCAATATGGAGAATTTTGATCCTATCGGAATCCATACAGGTGAGTCTATTGTGGTTGCACCGTCGCAGACCATGGATAATGAGGAGTATCATATGCTTCGCAGGCTTGCGATAAAGATCATAAGGGCGCTTGGAATTGTTGGTGAGTGTAATGTCCAGTATGCGCTGGATCCGGATTCGAGGGAGTATAGGGTCATTGAGGTCAATCCACGGCTTTCGAGGTCGTCTGCGCTCGCGTCTAAGGCGACGGGGTACCCTATGGCGTTTATTGCAACTAAGTTGTGTCTTGGAAAGACGCTTCCAAGAATTGTCAATAAGGTCACTCTTGCTACTACGGCGTGTTTTGAGCCTGCGCTTGATTATATTGTTGTGAAGATTCCGAGGTGGGACCTTAAGAAGTTTAAGAATGCGGATTCCCGTATCGGGACGCAGATGAAGTCTGTGGGGGAAGTGATGGCTATCGGCAGGAAGTTTGAGGAGGCGCTGCAGAAGGCTGTGAGAATGACTGATACCGGGAGATACGGGCTTTGCGGGTGCGGGGAGACTAATCCAGATGTTGTCAGGGAGCGGCTGCGTGTGGCGACTGATGAGAGGCTGTATTCTGTTGTTGATGCGTTTAAGTGCGGTATGAGTGTTGATGAGATTTTTGATATTACCAGGATTGACAGGTGGTTTTTGGGTAAGCTTGCAAATATTGTGGAGTGCGAGAAGATGATCGGACGGGGGCTTAATGCGAATGTTATGAGATATGCAAAGCAGCTTGGATTTTCTGATGCGCATATTGCAGATATTGTGTCAGGAAAAGAGCAGGATATCAGGAATACACGGAAGAAGTGGGATATTGTACCGTGTGTGAAGCAGATTGATACTCTTGCTGCGGAGTGGCCTGCAAAGACGAATTACCTGTATCTTACGTACAATGGATGGGAGAATGATATTGAGTTTGGAGGCGGAGATGTTGTGATCCTTGGGTCCGGAACGTATCGCATAGGGTCTTCTGTTGAGTTTGACTGGTGTTCTGTGCACGGGGCGTGGGCTGTTGCCAAGAGGGGACGGAAGACCATCATGATCAATTATAATCCAGAGACAGTCTCTACGGATTATGATGTTGTGGATAAGCTTTATTTTGAGGATGTCTGTTTTGAGACAGTTATGGATATTTATGAGATGGAGAATCCGATGGGAGTTATTGTGTCGTTCGGGGGGCAAATCCCGAATAATATTGCGCTTCGGTTGTATAAAGAGGGTGTGAGGGTTCTTGGGACTAACCCAATGAATATTGACAGGGCTGAGGACAGGGCTAAGTTTAGTGCGCTGCTTGATAAAATTGGTATTGAGCAACCTTACTGGAATAAGTTTGAGAGTGTGGAGGCTGCTATTAAGTTTGCTGAGCGGATTGGCTATCCGGTCATTATAAGGCCGTCGTATGTGCTTTCAGGGGCGGCTATGAATATTGTGTATGATGAGGCGGATCTCTGTAAATACCTTAGTATTGCTACAGATGTTTCGAGGGATCATCCGGTGGTCATCTCGCATTTCATGGATAATGCGCGCGAGGTGGAGGTTGACGGGGTGTGCGATGGGAGTAATGTGCTGATCGGAGCGGTCATGGAGCATATTGAGAATGCAGGGGTGCATTCAGGGGATGCGACGATGGTCATACCGCCGCAGACGCTTAGTGATGCGGTGAAGAAAAAGATTGAGAAAGCGAGCCATAAGATTGCTGTGGGACTGAATATTCACGGGCCTTTTAATATTCAGTTTATTGTGAAAAACGAGAAGATATTTGTTATTGAGTGCAATCTTCGTGTTTCGAGAAGTGTGCCGTTTGTGAGTAAGACTGTAGGCATTAATCTTATTGATGTTGCGACGGGTGTGATTCTTGGTCAGAAGCTGGTCTGTACAGCGAGTCCAAGGATTAAGCATATTGGCATAAAGTTTCCGCAGTTCTCGTTTTCGAGGCTTTACGGGGCAGACCCGGTTGTCGGGATTGAGATGAGTTCGACTGGCGAGGTTGCGTGTCTTGGAAGGGATTTTTCTGATACGCTTATCAATGCCATGATCTCTGCACGAATCAGGGTTCCGGTGAGTGGGTCGAGGGTTCTTTTGTGCCTGTGCAATGATGCGAGGGATAAGTTCCTGGATTCTGTGAAGGTACTTGAGAATATGGGTGTGAAGTTGTTCGCGACTTTCGGAACTGCGCAGTTTCTGCTTGATAAGGGGATTCATGTGATCCCGGTCCATAAGGTGAATGAGATGAAGGAGCCGAACATCCAGACGCTTCTTGGGCGGCGTGAGATTGATTTTGTGATTAATATCCCACACAGGAGGGCGTCGAGGAAGGAGATTACTGACGGGTATATTATCCGAAGGACTGCGCTTAATTTCGGGATTCCGCTTATGACTAATCTTCAGCTTGCACGGGCGATGATCGGGGCTCTGAAGAAGATAGGCGGGAACGGGAGTAAGGAGGTTGTGAGCCTTTCGGAGTTTCATGGGAAGTGAGGATGTGTTTCTTCTATTTGGATGTTATGTATTGCAGGCTGTCTAGTGGATTTAGAGAATCTTTAAATACTTGATGCGCCGTATATATCTTGGGTTGTAAGTTCAGAGTACTGTGTGTGCTTTAATTGGTGTGGTATGATATTATGTGTCGTGTTTTTGGAGTGGGTCATTTTTGTGTGAGCATAGTATTTATGCTGTTTTTTGTTTTTCTTGCTAGTGCTGTTTTTGCTGAATGTGAGGATAAGCTGGATATTGTACTTGTGCTTGATGTGAGTGGCAGTATGGCAGGGAATTGCGTGGCGGGGGCGAAAAAGCTTGACTGCCTGAAAGACGGCACAAAGACAATTATTGATTCTGTTGATATGGATAACAATAGGGTTGCTCTTTTCAAATTTGCGAGTCATCCTGAGAAGATTGCGAATTTTACGCCTGTGTTTGGCAACAGAGTGCTTTTGAAAAGCCATGTTGATTCACTCTATTGGGGAGGGTCTACTGCGCTTGGAGACGGGCTTAAGGAGGGGATAGAATATCTGAATTCCAGCGTGGGAAACGGCAGAAAAGGAATTGTTATACTGTTTACTGATGGGATGGTTAATTCGGGATCTCTTAGTACACCGAGCAGTGTTGAGAATTATGTGCATGATAACTGGCATGACGGGCCGTTTGAAATATATACGATGGCTGTCGGGACTAATGTGAATAAAAATATGCTTGAGAAAGTTGCTGCGGATACGCATGGGAGATTTTATCATGCTACGGGTATGTGCGATGGCAATTGCATTGCCAATATGTTCCTTGATGCTATTGAGCATGCGAAGAGTGGATTTAGAGTGTCTTATATTTTTACGAGTTGTGATGAGATGCTTAATAAGACTATCAGGTTTGATGCTTGCGCTACGAATATTTCTGATTACTTGCCAGGGGCAAGAAAT
>JAFCBW010000147.1 GCA_017610525.1 Candidatus Nanohalarchaeota archaeon
AAACTTTGAACTCTTTTTCGTTCATGTGAACTATCATTAGTTCAAAGTTATTTAAATGTATGGGCGTATTTATCTGAATTACTGCTTATCCTGCACAAATTTTGTGCCTTTTTTTAGGCAATGTTCCGCACGCGCCAACTCATAGCCCAGATACGCTGCGTGGTCAAGCTGCGCTATGAAGTCATGTAAAAGTATCGCACGATACAAGTCCCTGCCGCTCTCTCCCCGAAAGACCATTCTGAGCTTGCCGGATTTTATTTTCCTGTCTGTCCTGATGGCTTCAAAATACTGTACCTGAATATCCTTTTTGTCATGATCCACATCAACAACAAAAAAGCCCTTATCCAGTTTGATATTTCCATTATGTTTTGGAACCTGTACGCAAATATTTTTGTGCGGAAGCATAAAGACCAATTGTTTGTTGATAAATAAAAAATTATGTTTTTGTTGACACATTCTGTTAATTGAAACAGTACTTCACATCAACAAAATCCTTCCTGAACTCTTTGACATCTTCTTTTACTTGCGCAGGCTCAACTTTATCTATCACCACGCGCTTTATCAACTCTGCAACATACTTCATATCAGGCTCCTTCATACCGAAATGCGTCATCTCCGCAGTACCTATCCTTATCCCAGATGGATCTTTCGAAGTATTCACATCATCCCACGGCAAAAGATTCTTATTAAGGATTATATTCGCCTTCTCAAGTGTCTCTGCGCACCATGCGCCCCTGCCATTATCACTGACATCGACAATGACCTGGTGCGATTTAGTAAACCCCTTATTCTCCGCAAGAACAGAAAACCCGTACTCATGCAGCGCCTGCGCAAGCGCCTGCGCATTCTTGATCACCTGCCTGGCATACGCCTCACCAAACTCAATCATCTCAGCCATTGTAACAGCAAGCGCAGGAAGCCTGTGAAGATGATGGTTAGACACCAAAGCAGGAAAAATCTTCGGCCTTATCTTCTTATAATGCTCCTCACTGTTTCCGAAAATCATCCCCCCCTGCGGTCCCGGAAACGTCTTGTGGGCAGACGCGCCAACAACATCCACTCCCTCGCGCAAAGGATCCTGGAACTGTTTGCCTGCGATGAGCCCAAGCACATGAGAGCCATCATAAGTCAGCACCGCACCCACCTCATCTGCTGCTTCTCTCAGCTCTTTTAGAGGGTGCGGGAAAAGAAAAATAGTCCCACCCGCATTAACCAGTTTCGGCTTATGCTCAAGTATGACCTTCTTACTCTTATCAATATCAAGATTCATCTCCTTTTTATCCAGCGGCATATGCCTGACCTCAAGACCGCGTATGCCCGCAGCCCCAAACTCTGCCTGGCTTATATGCGCCCCGGCAGGCACACTAGGCGCCACATAATGGTCCCCGTACTTCGCAAAAGACGAGAGCAAGATCAAAATAGACAGCCCCCCCGATATCGGCCGCACATCAAGGAACTGCGCACCAAAAAGCTTCTTACCCATCTCAATGCACGCACTCTCAACCTCATCAACATAAGTCAATCCCTGGTAGTATCTCTTATGCGGCATACCTTCAGCATACCTGTGCTCAAAATCGCAATTATAAAGTTTCCATGCAAGCGGGCTCATCACATTCTCAGAAGCGATGAGGTTTATACACTCTCTGCCCCTCCACTGGTCGTGGCGCGCCACAGTATCCTTCACATCATCTATAATCTCTTTTACATTCATGCCAAAAACACCTCATTTGAATAACGCATAGAGAATACACTCAAAAATCATGGAAATTTCAGTTAGATTTATGTATTTCCAAGCTTTTTGATTCCCCAACTTCATTGTGAAATCAAAAATTTAAATATCCTCTGCGCCTCAGAAATATAAATATATGTTACCAAAGTCAACATTATGAAAATGATATCAGAAGGAAAAGTCAAAGAAGTCTATGAGGTGGACGGGCGCGAACTTGAGTTCCGTTTCACAGACAAAATATCCGTATTTGACAAGGTTATCCCAAGCATGGTTCCGCGCAAAGGCGAAACCATCTGCAAGACATCTGCTTTCTGGTTTGAGAAACTGAAAGAACTTGGGATAAAAAACCACTACATCTCATCCCCTGCATCAAATTTAATGCGCGTCAAGCGCGTAAACGTAATCCATGATTACGACAAAATGACAGGCGACACCCGAAACTACCTAATACCTCTAGAGGTGATTTGCAGGCACTACATTGCAGGCTCCCTCAATGACAAAATCCAGCGAAACGAAATAACAGGCGAGATGCTTGGCTTCGAGCCGGGCCACACACCAAAATACGGGGAAAGACTGCCAAAACCCATGATAGAATTTACAACAAAACTCGAGCCAGTAGACAGGAAACTGACAGAAGAAGAAGCACTTCAAATCTCAGGACTGAGCCCGGAAGAACTCTCAAACATCAAAGACATCGTTCTTTCAATAGACAACATAATTGCAGAAGTTGCCGGTGCAAATAACCTCATTCACGTTGACGGCAAAAAAGAATTTGGCATGGACGAAAACAGGAACATAATGCTTCTCGACACCTTCGGAACCCTTGACGAGGACAGGTGGTGGGACATGGACAAGTGGCATGAAGGAAAGATCAACGAGCTTTCCAAAGAGTTTGTGCGCATGCATTACCGAAATAGCGGGTATTTTGAAAAACTAGAAGAAGCGCGAAGAAGCAATCAACCCGAACCAGACATCCCTGCGCTCCCACAAGACATTATCGCACAGACAACAGAACTTTACGTGCGCATGTACGAAAGAATCACCGGCAGAAAGCTGTGAGTTTTTAGGTATTTGGATTTTTTTTGTCTTCTTACGCGATTGATGTATATATCACTTTATTTTTAATGGGATTTGCAGTATTTAATCCCCCGTATCTGGCGGTTGCATAAGTATTTATCCCATACCTGCTATATTCATTGAAAATAATTTCCGGATCTATCATAATAATGGGTCCAAATAGTGCTGTCTCGCATGTTTTTTTAGGTTTGAGAATCTTAAAAAATTGT
>JAFCBW010000148.1 GCA_017610525.1 Candidatus Nanohalarchaeota archaeon
GCCGAATGAAAAAGCGAAGATTATCGATCACATCATAATCTGCGGTGCACATACTATGGGGCAGGGTTTAATTGAAGTGCTGCAGCGGTATGATAAATCGTTTATTGTGGTGGACTTCAATCCTGCTGTGATAAAGAAGCTTATAGACAAGAACATACACTGCATGTACGGTGATATCGGTCACATGGAAGTCCTTGAAAAGATGAATTTCAAGCAGGCAAGGCTGATAATATCTACAATTCCTGAGGTAGATAGCAATAAATTGCTTATAGAAAAGTGCCGGGAGGTCAATTCGAATACTGATCTTCTTGTCACGGCAAATGATCCTGACGAGGCACTTGAACTCTATGACGAAGGTGCAGATTATGTGATACTCCCGAAACTAATAAGTTCCGAGAGAATCGGGAACTATCTCGGTCAGATATTCACATCGAAAAAAGATATCGATGAATTGAGGAAAAAAGAGATAATCTATCTTGAGCGAAAAAAAGAAGAGGAGATCGTTGATGAATACCGTCCGGAGTATCTCAAGGACCTCCATCGAAAAATCGTATTTGGCTAATCATTTATGAGGTAAACTACAAACATCATGGACACCAGGACACCTATAATGATGCCGATGACCAGTCCACTAATAGTGAATTCTACGGGTGTGTAGTATTTGAAAAACTTCGCTCCACAGGCAAGTCCTGCGACAGATAATGCGCAGAGCCCGATAAAGAATTTGTCATTGTCTGATTCCTGTTCCTTATACAATAGGATTGTCAGGGCGGCACTAAATGCGCCGGCAGCCAGTGCAATGGCGAGGCTTGATAGTGAGTACAGACTCAATACAGAATAAACGACGAATCCTATGACTAGCCCCAGTGTCATCCATGCCAGAACTCCGACAATTCGTATATTGTGGTCCATATGGTTTATATATATACAACAATGCAGTATATATATTTAATACTTTAATCACAATCTGCTTTTTTGATTGTATGTATATATTATAAACTCGGGGGTTTTCATATGTTTCGCTTTTTTAAGAGGTTTAGTGAGTCAAGAATTGCACTTTTGATTGATGGCCCGAATCTTTTGAGGAAAGAGTTTTCGATAGATCTGAATAAGTTCAGGACAAAAACAATGGAGCATGGCAGGATTGTGGTTGCGCGCGTGTTTTTGAACCAGTTCGCTCCTGTGAAACTGGTCGAGGCAGTGGCTAACCAGGGTTTTGAGCCTGTTATCGGTATGGGCGGGACAAAGGAAGACCAGACAGATGTTGATGTATACCTGTCTGTTGCGGCGATGGATGCTGTGTACAATAAGAATATCGATGTGATTGCACTTGGGACGAGGGATGCGGATTTTCTGCCTGTTGTCCAGCGCGCCAAGGAGATGGGCAAGAAAGTAATAATCATGGGACAGAATCCCGGGTTCTCAAAAGGGCTTCAAAGAGCAGCGGATGTTGTTGTTGATTTGAGGGAACCCTGAGGGTTATGCTGTTCTGTAGCGGAGGATTGCGCCTATGCCGCCCAGTCTCAGAAATGATACTCCTTCGGAAGTTTCGTCGGAGACGGTTTCCATTTTCGCGCCTGTTTCTTCGCAGAGCCGTTCGAATTCTTCAAAGATGTCTTTTGATACTATGAATATCTCGGATCCGCAGGAAGGGCATTTTGAAGGTACTCTGTCTTTTCTTATTACTTTGCTTTCCTTATAAGAGCACTTTTTGCACTTTATCTCAAAAAAATCGAATTCAAATGCTTCTGAGATGATTAGTGTGTCAACAGCTCCAGTATCCATGGTCTTTTTGACTTCCATTATGCCGTATATGGAAAGTCCTGTGTCTTTCTGGAGGTTCAGGAAGAACCTGTTCAGCAGGTTCTTTTCGTAAACTACGCTTGTCTCGCGGAGGATATCTTCGGATCTTTCGACGAGCTCTTTTGCACCGCTTGAGTCTGCATATCCTATGTCTTTTATGCCAAGTATCTTGTGTTTCAGGGCTTCTGATAGGTAGTCACCTTCTGCAAAATCGTCTTTGACCGGTCCGGGCCCGCCGAGGATTATACCGACAAGGTCTTTTTCCTGCTCAAATGTCTTGGTTGCAATTTCCCCGACTTCTTTTTTAAATGACAGTAAAAGGCCTCTCCTGACGCGCTCGAATCTCTGTGCTGACTGTCCGCCTTTACCGGTTTTACCGGGCACGAGGGATGTCATCTTCTTGGAAATCATGATGCTTTTTCCTCTCAGGAATCCGATTGTTGCATTGTTGCTGTCTATTGTGATTAGCCCGTATATCTCTTTTTCGCGCACCATGTTCTCAAGGGGCTCGAGGACAAATCTCTGGTCGCACCTGTAAAGCCGCTGGTTTATCGGTTCTTGTGGTTCGACAGTCCATATCTTGATGTCGGAGACACCTTCTTTTTCAGAGGTATTTCCACAGAAGATGGCAAGGCCGTTTTGCGGTGTCTCCTTGTAGGTCTTGAATTTTTGCGCAACTTTCTCTAAGGATCCCAGTACGTTTTTTCGCGTGGCTCTTGATTTGATGTTTGTGGCTGTGCCAAGCTCGTTGGCTATGAGGTTTTTCATCTCGTTGATGTTGTAGCCTGCAGGAATGAATACTGTAACGAGTTCTGTGTGCCTTCCGCGTATTTTAGAAAGAGTTTTGATTAACTGCTTCAATTCCCTGCCCGACAACTTGTCGGATACTTTGTTAAATGCGCATACACCTTTCTCATTTATAACTTAGTCTATCTTTAATATACCTTCCTTAAAATCCAGACAAATCCTGAAATTTCTAAGGTAACTAAAACCTAACAGTCCATCCACATAACTCTTTGGAGGCAAATCGTGAATTGCTGCTTTCACATTATAAGCTGTGTTCCCAAAGATGCTAATGGAATTGAGTGTTATCAAAGGAACTTTTTCAACACCAGATGCCGTTGTCATGTCTATCCTTTCTCTTGAGAGTTCAGGCTCATAGCCAAGAGATTCTGCTACATCCCATGGAATTAAAATATAAGTT
>JAFCBW010000036.1 GCA_017610525.1 Candidatus Nanohalarchaeota archaeon
AGAAACGAAAAAAGAAAAATCCTCTCATTTACAACCGCACGCAAGCGGTTGGAAAGCTTACCACTAAACCACACAAAATTGAACCCATGTGGTATGATACTCAAGCGCATCCTGATTCCCATTAGGAAACATCACCGCAACCACATACGTGCAAAGCACAATCAAAACCCAGATCCACGGGTGAAACAAAACCGACCCAAGCACAGCCCCCATAAGCGAAAAATCAAGCCCTATATACACCGGCAAAAATGACTGCACAACAAGCGCCGCCGCCCCCAGAGCCACAAGAAAAGGCACAAGAATCACCGCTTTTGGCGAAACCAGATACAAAAAAGGTATCACAAGAAGCAGCACCAACATAATCGGACTCGAACAAAAATCCTTCACCCGGACACTAATCCCCCTCACCCATTCATGAGTGACACCACTCCCGAAATTAGCCTCCTCTGCCCGCGTATTCATATAATGGAACGCACCATAGACCCCCGAATATTTCTTCGCCCCCGCACCTTCATCCTTCTTCCTCCATTCCGGATGTATATGCTCTACAGAAGCTTTCCCTTCACCGTTAACATCTA
The DNA here is from genome assembly GCA_017610525.1 of Candidatus Nanohalarchaeota archaeon. Taxonomy (GTDB): domain Archaea; phylum EX4484-52; class EX4484-52; order EX4484-52; family B79-G9; genus B79-G9. The sequence continues at coordinate 579 of JAFCBW010000036.1, forward strand.
ACCTGGACCTTCTTTCAAAATGCGCATCACCAGAACCGCGCCTGAGCTGCTCTTTACCCTTCCGCGGACTGCCGCATATCCACTTCACAATCAAATCAACAACTTTTCCATACATCCTTAGGAACTCCTAACAATCACCAGAACACAAAACACAACAATAACCTCACAAACAAAACATGTGTGCACTCGACCAGAGCGATTGGTGACCTAAACCGCAGGTTTACGGTCGCCCTAATGATCAACCTTTTACAAGGTTGTCAAACAAACCCAGCAAAAGCCCGCCCTAGTAGACGATGACCGCGCAAACCCACCCGACAACACACGTATGCACAACATAAATCGGAATATATGCGGGTAATTCACCCCATAAAAAAACAAAAAAAGAAAAGAAATGCGCAGGCTATAAGCATGCGCTTAGTGCTTCTGTATAAACAGAAGCACCGTCTCTTTCAGTAGTGAGCCACAACATGCCGGATATCCTTCCTCCTTTTGGACTTGAAGAACATTTATTATCACAAATACCACCGCTAGAATCAACACGATGGCATATGAAAGAATGACTTCAAAAGGAATTTCCTGATAAGGTCTAAGGAAAAAATCAATAAATATGGCTAATGAATATATCCCTCCCATAACCATTCCCGTTGATACGGGTATTGTATTTCGCCCTATAATGTTCAGATTTGGCCGCCTTATGGCCTTACAAAACACTATCGCACCCGCACCAATAATCAATGTGGGTATGATAGCCACCAATTCTATCAGTAGTATCGTGCGAACTATCTCTGGTGCCGTTACTACAATACTTTGCATGAACTCCCACGCCTGTTCCTGCAATTCAATTATGCCGAATATCCCATATATTATACCTGACACAATAATATATGTTGCCGCGGTAGTGACTCCGAAGAGTCCAATATTTAATATCATTTTTCGTTTATTCATGATACCTCCAATTCCTTCCCATGTGCCGCCGGTCCATAACACTCAGCGCCATCATGAAGAAAGAACGTCACAATTGTCTACCTCCCCAACTGCCTGTGACACTATGTGCAGTTGGTTCATACGGTTCCGATACCACCGGACATATCCCTGCGGGATATCCGGGAACTTTACAACCAAAGACAGCCAGAGACACCAGAAGAACATACCCAAATCTAATGTATTTGTCTTCGCAGTCTAAAATGCGCAGCATACTCTTTTCACAAAGATAATGCGACGTCTATTTTAAAGACCGTCTCTTACAAATCTGACAGATTACCTGTCAGTTACTAAAATTCCAAAAAGGAATCGGTTGTTTTGTTGTAAACATGATGTCTGCGCAAGAGACCCGCAAACATACACACTACTAACCAATAACCCCAAGAATCTTAAAAAACCTATCACAACGAAATGGTAACACTAACCCCATACAAAGAAAACCCCGCCCTAAACCCAATCAAACCAAAAACACAAGCGTCTTATGAAAAACATAAACATAAATAAGCGACCGCGGAAACACCTTAAAAAACGCCATAATCCATGGGTAATCCTCCCCGTACCTATGCCAGAACATCTCCATAAACTCCCCGATATAAGTAGCAACAACACACTTAATCATAACATCTGAAATAGGAATATACGGGATAACAAGCGCAAGAAACGAAAAAAGAAAAATCCTCTCATACTCAAGCGCATCCTGGTTCCCATTAGGAAACATAACCGCAACCACATACGTGCAAAGCACAATCAAAACCCCGATCCACGGGTGAAACAAAACCGACCCAAGCACAGCCCCCATAAGCGAAAAATCAAGCCCGATATACACCGGCAAAAACGACTGCACAACAAGTGCAACAGCCCCCAGGGCCACAAGCAAAGGCACAAGAATCACCGCCTTTGGCGAAACCATATACAAAAAAGGCAGAAGCACAAGCAACCCAAACATTATCGGACTCAAGCAAAAATCCTTCACCCGGACACTAATCCCCCTCACCCATTCATGCGTGACACCACTCCCGAAATTAGCCTCCTCTGCCCTCGTATTCATATAATGAAACGCGCCAAAAACCCCCGAATATTTCTTTGCCCCCGCACATTCATCCTTCTTCCTGCCCTCCACCTTCTGCAGAGTACCAACATCTCGCCCACCATCGTTAACATTTAACCTGAACTCCCTTTCAAAAGACACCTTACCAGAACGATTTTTACACTCCCGCGGACTGCCGCAAATCCACTTCACAATCAAATCAACAATTTTACCAAACATATATATCACAATCTTAGGAATCCCTAACATTCATCAGAACACAAAACACAGCCATAATCTCTCAAACAAAACATGTGTGCCCTCGAACAGAGCGATCTGTGACCTAAACCGAAGGTTTACGGTCGCACTGATCGCCAGCCTTTCTGAAGGCTGTTAAACAAACCCAAGCAAAAGCCCGCCCTGGTACACAATAACCGCACAGACCCACCCGACAACACACGTATAAACAACAACAAACAAAGGCCACTTCCACGAATTAGTCTCCCGCCGGATTGCCGCAACAACCGCCATACACGGTACATAAAGAAGCACCATAACAACAAAAGCCGCAGCAGAAAGCGGCGTAAAATGACCGGTAATAACCTCGCTAAGCCCGGCATCCGAAACACCATAAAGCGTCCCGAAAGTCCCGACAACAACCTCCTTCGCAGCAAACCCGAACAGAAGCGCAACCGCCGACTGCCAGTCCCCGAATCCGCAAGGCGTAAACACAGGCGCAATCACCCCCCCTATCTGTCCTATAAAGCTCTCCTGCGACGCATACTCAACCCCCCACGGCATACTCGCAAGCACCCAGATGACAACAACAATCGCAAAAATAATTGTACCTGCTTTTTTCACAAACAACCACGACCTTTCAGAAGTATGAATCAAAATCCCCTTCACCGCAGGCCACCGATACGGCGGAAGCTCCATCACCAAAGGCGAAGAAAGCCCGCGAAACATAGTCCTCTTAAAAAGCATCCCGCTAAGAATCGCAACAAAAACCCCGAAAAGGTAAATCAAAAATATAATAGTCCCTTGGTAAGAACTAAAAAACGCCCCCACAAACAGCACATACACAGGCAGCCGCGCCGAACACGACATAAACGGGTTAATAAGCATCGTAAGAATCCTGTCCTTCTCATTCTCAAGCGTCCGCGTAGCCATGATAGCAGGCACATTACACCCAAACCCGATGATCATAGGAATAAACGACTTCCCGTGAAGCCCAACCTTATGCATCACCTTATCCATAATAAACGCAGCACGCGCCATATACCCCGAATCCTCCATAATCGCGATCATCATAAACAAAAGAAAGATATTCGGCACAAAAATAATAACTGCCCCGATACCTGAAATCACACCGTCAACCACAAGCGAATTGACCCACATAGGCCACCCTGCGCCATCAATAAACGCACCTGCGCCATCCGAAACCAGCCCTACCAAAAAATCAATCAGCTCCATAAACGGCGCCCCGGCACTAAAAGTCACCTGGAACATCATCCACATCACAGCAAGAAAAATCGGAATCCCAAGCACCCGATGCATAACAACCTTATCAATACTCTCAGAAGTGCTCAGCCTGTTGACCTCCTCCTTCACAACCGACTCCCTCACCACACCGCCGATAAAACCATAACGCGCATCCGCAACCGAGCAATCCACATCCTCCCCGAAAACCTCCAGAAGATGATCCCTCTTCCTCCCAGCCTCATCAACAACATCCTTACCCCCAACAATCTTCCGCACTTTATCAACAACCTGCGAATCATTCTCAAGCAGCTTGATCGCAAGCCACTTAACACTATACCTGGAAGGCACCTCAATTTTGTCAAGCATAACCTCAATCTCTGAAGCATGCCCCTCAATCTCACTCCCGTAAGTAACAGGCAGCTTTGCCTCCTTCCTCTTATGAGCCGCATCAACAACAACATCCAAAAGCTCATAAATCCCTGCCTTCTTATTAGCCTCAATCTTGACAACAGGAACCCCCAGAAAATGGCTCATCTTCGCCTCATCAACAGAAATTCCCTTCTTTTCAGCCATCTTCACCATATTAAGCGCAACAACCACATTCGCCCCAAGCTCAAGAAGCTGCGTACAAAGATACAGGTTCCTCTCGATATTGCATGCATCAACAACATGGACGACAACATCCGGCGCATCATCAACAACATAATCCCTGGCGACAATCTCCTCAATAGAATAAGCAGTCAGGCTATAAGTCCCCGGAAGATCCACAACCTCAATATCATGCTCCTTATACTTAACCTGCCCTTCCTTCCTCTCGACAGTCTTGCCCGGCCAGTTCCCCACATGCTGATGCGCCCCTGTAAGCGCATTAAATAGCGTAGTCTTTCCCACATTCGGATTCCCCGAAAGAGCAACCCTCAACTTATGGCTCATCTTTCTCACTCAACCATAATCTTCATAGCCTGTCCTCTCCCGACAACAATCTTCGAATCAAGAACCTTAAGAATAACAGGCCCGCAGACATCATTCTTAAACACAACAACCCGGGTACCCTCGTAAAGCCCAAGCTCCCCAAGCCTTTTTTTCATCATCACACCAGACACAATATCCTTGACCTTAACAACACTACCCTCACTAGCCATAGAAAGCGCCATACTCATTCGCTCACCTCAACAGCAACCATCGCCGCTTCCTCTTTACGAAGGCTGAGATTATACCCGCGCACCTTGACATCAATAGGATCCCCAAGCGGCGCAACCTTCACAACCTCAACCACCGCGCCCTTAGTCACACCCATCTCAAGAATTCTCCTGAAAACCGCACCGGAACCATTTATGCTGATAATCCTGCCCTTATGTTTGACCCTAAGCTTATCTAAAGTAACTTCTTTCTTCATCCTGTACTTATATACGATAGGAATATATATAGGTATTCCTAACATTAACATAATACTCAACATCTGCTGATATATGCGCTCTGTAACTCTAATGAATCCTCCACGCGCACTCATATACTTTGACTATTGCTTTAAGTCATGGGCTTTCAAAGAGAGAATGTTGATAAAGTGGCTCCTCATATGTTCTTTTATGCGTCAGGGTTGTCCTTTCGGACAGGGATTAAGTTTGATAGTTTAGATGCGCATGGTTTGATGAGTGGGTGTGTTTTGAGTTTGAGCATTCTTCTGCAAAGGTCTGGTTTAGTTAAGCTAAGCGCCGAATTCTGAAAGGAAAGGTCCTTAATTTTGTTTCCAGAGTAAGCTCCAAATCCTGGAATGGTTTCGGAAGGGTCTTCTGTGAAAACAGGTCTTAAATTTTGAATTTTTTGTGCAGTGGCTGAGTGGTGGGAAAATATGGCTGCGCGGGCATGAAATATTATGGGGAAAAGCCGGAGGTATGAGTGAATTAAATTGCGGTTTGGTCATGGATTTAAGCGGGGTTTGGAGTTGCGGGGTTTTTCTGTTGGGTTTGTTGGGGTGTTCCATAGTGATGGGGGATATTTGTGTGGCGCTGAAATGAATGATTTTGGGTCGGGGTCTTTTGGTGAAGTTGGGTGATATAAAGAGAACGTAGATGGTTGGGGAGTGCCATGGAATCTAATGATAGGCGCTGGAGCGCTGGTGGGGTTTTGTGTTGAGGTGGTGGGTGAGGAGTTCCATGTGATGAACTGTGGTGGTAGAAGTGGGTGGATTGGGGTGATGTGTTTGAGAGTGCCTGTGTCTGCATAGGTTTTTTTTTTTGAGTGGTGACACTCCGCGCGTTTTTTGGGGATGGATGTTAAGCATATATAGTTTGGAATCCATGTGTTGGGTTATGGGTTGTGATGTGGTTTATGGTGGTGGAAGAATGATGAAGAGTGTGGGGTTTTTTGGGGTTTTGGCGCTGATTATGGTTTTTGTTTTGATGCCTTCGGTTTCGTTTGCTACTACTGATATTTATTATTCTGTTGGCACCAACACTTCTGATTTAAAATTGGGTTCTCCGACGGTGACTATTGTTAGCGGGGTTGCTGTGTTTAATGTGTCCCAGCCGGACAAGATTGGTGTCGGGGATAGGATTGAGTATGTCAGTAATGTCAGTTTTATTTCAGGGAGGATTAATTCTACTGCTTATAATGTCACGACAGCCAAAGGCGCGGTTCCTTCGGATGTTTCTGATGTGGTTGTGTATAATGTTACAAGGGCGTTTAATTCGCTGGCGTCGGCGGAATCAGGCGCTTCGGATTCTAATCATCTTGATACTTCTAACCTGGCTGAGGGGAATTATACTCTGAATATTGCATGCTACGCTGACGCTGTCGAAACAACAGCATTAGACATTAATGGCTGGACTACAGAGGCTGATAACTACATTAAAATCTATACTCCTGTTAATCCAAATGAGGTCGGGGTAAGCCAGAGGCATGATGGGAAGTGGGGTGATGGATATAAATTAATTATTGCCACAGAATATGCGTACGGAATAAATACAAGAGCGGATTGTGTTGTTATAGAAGGATTGCAAATTTACCAAAACCAAACCGCAAATGAAAGGAGTTGTATATCCACTGTTGATGCAGATGCAGGATTGTTTAATATTTCCAATAATATTTTGAGAAATAATAATAAATCAGCAAGGGGTATTGGGGCAGATGGCGGGAGTGCGGCACAAAAATTAAATGTTTGGAATAATATTATTTATGATTGTAGTGACGGAATTTATAGTGATTGGAATGAGAATATTGTTTGGGAAGTGTATAGCAATACTTTTTATAACATAGATACTGTTGTGAGTGTGCGAAGAAATAATGTGGTTAAAGCAGTGAATAATATCCTGAATAATGTGAGTGTTGGTTTCTATAGTGTAACTTATATATCCGGCTCAGATTATAATATTGCATCAGATGGAACAAGCGCTGGTGGAGTTCATGACCAAACAAATGTGAATTTGACATTTGTGGATGTATCTAATGGAGATTTTCACTTATCTGCATCGGATGTAGCTGCTATTAATAATGGTACTGATTTGTCAAGTGAAGGGTTCTCAGATGACATCGACGGCGACACTCGTTCAGGAACATGGGACATTGGCGCTGATGAATATGTTGCCGGGGACTCAACGCCGCCAAATGTGACTTATGTTTCAGATTCGCCAGACCCGCAGGGATTGGGAGAGAATGTTACGATAAGTGCAACGGTGATAGATGATGCGGAAGTTCAGACTGTTTTGGTTGGGATTACTCTTCCGGGCGGGAGTGAAATTAATTATACAATGACTAATCAAAGTTCTGTTTATAGTCATAATTATTTGAATTGGGTTAACGGAACTTATAATTATACGATTTATGCAAAGGATGCTACGGGTAATCTGAATGATTCCAGAACAGGAACATTTGAAATTTATTCGGATGTTTATCTGCATGTGAAGACTTTGAAAGATACTTACGGAGCTAATGAAATAGTCAACATCACAGACCCGTTTGAGTTTGATTTGAGCGGGGTTGTTGAAACGGATGGAGTTATAAATGGGGATGATATCTCTATCGAATCCGATATATTTAGTTTTGTTTCCGGTTTTTTTACTAATCTGTTTAATGGTGTTTTAGGTATCACAGGGATGAGTGTTGGCAGTGCTTCGGCAGAGGGAGTAGATGAAATTACCGATATTTCCGGAAAAGACCTCAGGGTTTCAGGAACAATTTATATCAGCGACCATTTCGATGATCAGGATGACTGGGATGGTTGTAGTGATCATCCTTTGCCATGGTCTCATTATGGATGGAATTCCGGGGTTTATTGTAATAGCGTTATTATCTCTGGAGAATGGAACGATGCTCACGGGTCTATTGGAAAATCAGTTAAAATTATTTGGCCTGACGGGATAGTTGAAAAAGGGATGGAAACATATGCTTCGAGCGACAAAGGTTCTGTTTGGATGGGGTATTGGTGGAGGCATGATTCGGGTTATACAATGCCAGAACAGGATAAATGGATATACTTTACTGAAACAAACGGGGAAAGACATATGTTGTCTCATAAAGGCAATACTATTTGCTTTTTTGACCGTATTTCTTATAATCTTTGCGTTAATATTGGCACTGGCGCAGATGAGCATCCAGATACAAGCACAAGTGCGTGGTACGATGATACCTCATGGCATCACTTCATAATTTATGCATCTCCTGAGAATGATGACATTAGAATCTGGCGTGATGGTACCGAACTTGGATGGAATGGAGATAATCTCAATGCGGGATGGTACGGCAGCAGTTTTGATTATGGGACTATGACGTTTGGATACCAAAGTCGCCATGGATGGACAGGTCATGTGTCCTATTTTGATGATATAATAATTGCTGATAATAAAGAAGATATTGAAGCATTCCTTGGTGTCTCAGGTGGCATTGTCCCGGAACGATCCAACCCTTCCCCAACCGGAACCTTAACCGCAGGCATAACCTCTACAAACATTTCTCTTACAACAGATATCAACGCAACCTGCAGATACTCCAATGTTTCGGGGACGAACTACACAGACATGACAGGCACATTCACAAACACAAATTCAACCAACCATTCCACTGAAGTGTCAGGATTACAAACAGATAATGTTTATTATGTGAGATGCAATTCCACCGACGGCAACGAAAACACGGATGATTTTAATATTACTTTTTCTGTTAATGCCAGCAGTGTCCAACACAAAGCAGACAAGAATAATAATAGTATAATTAATATGCC
>JAFCBW010000149.1 GCA_017610525.1 Candidatus Nanohalarchaeota archaeon
TCCCACAATCGATAACCTTATAAACCTAAGTCACCCTTTAACAGTAACAACCAAAAGGTAATATTATGACATTAACAACCACATTAGCAGGAACCGCCCTGACATCCATACTCTTCATAACCCTCTTCGGCATGACCGCGCTAATAATGAACAGCGCAATGGCGCACACAGACACAATGCTCGAAAACATAAACAACTACGCAGACAACCCCACAGAACAGAACAAACTCGCACTCGAACAAAGCATAGGCGACACAAACACCTACATAACCGACATCACAAGCGTATCATCAGAATTTCTAAAAAAATACCTTGACAAAGTAGACTCATCCATCCTGACCGACGACGAAAAAAAATCACTAATAGAAGCCAAAAAAATGCTCGACAAGATAGAGACAAAAGACCCAAAGGACCCCGACGCAATAGAGCTAAAAAACAGTCTGCAATCCATCCTAAACAAACTCGACAACCCTGCGACTACACCTTAAACCTCAAAAACGCAGCAACCCCTCCAAGCGCATACAGCTTCTCCCCTGCCTCATGAGTAGAATTAACAATCATAACCTCCCCTTTCTGCCTCTTCTGCTCACCGATCATCCTCTCGATATCCTCATCACGGACAAGCTTATCGGAAACAAGAACAAGAGACGCAGCCCCGCACCCGACAGCATCAATAACATCCACTCGCCCGTAAGTCACAAGCCTGCTATCCTTCGCAATCTCAGAAAGAAACAACTCCACCTTAGCAGTCTCAGAAGAAATCCTGCTCTCCTTCATCACCCTCTCAAGCCCCCCTCGCTTAACAACCTCATTGATACCCGTCTTACCCGTAACACTTGACACATCAAGCACAATCTTCGCCTTCAGTCCGGCATCCTTGACACGCGCATACAAATTATCCTTAGTAAAACCCGGTCCCGCAACAATAATCTTCTCGCAAAGCCCCATATTCTCCAGAAGATAACCAATGACCTCATCATAATACACCGAAGGCGACTCCCCCCCGTACAGCTTCCCCGCCGACTTGGCAGAAACAGACCCCTTGTTAATAATTTTCACATCCGTAGCAAGAGCGAAATCCGCCCTCCTCTCATCTATAACACAGATCAGCACCCTCGACCCGCACCACTTCAAAGAATCATTTAGCAAAAGAACATCAGCACTCCTCCACTCCTTCTCCACAGAAACAATCGTATTAGCCTCGACAAGCAAACTATGATACCCGAACTGCACATCGTCCGGCCCGAAAACAATCTTCCCATGCACACGCAGCCGCGTACCCTCCTCATCAAACGAGACCTTCTCAACCCTAAGCTTAAGATATACCGGCTTCTTCTCACCCTTATCCGACGCCTGCAACGTCCGGACAGTCCGTGCCCCGACAACATCCCCCGCAACTAATATACTCTTCAGGTTCCACAGGTCATCTGCATTCTCCGGCTTAATCTTCGTCTCATGCTTAAAATCCTTTTTTAACAGCTTCATACAAACACCACATATCTATATATAGTACTCTACACCTTAAAAATAATAAGGATAACTATGGAAGATTTCGCTAAAGTACTAGTAGTAGGTTTATTCATCTTCGCACTGGCACTCGTAGTATTCGGGCAACTCCCGGACGACCAAAAAGAAGACCCAAAAACCATAGATGAAGGCACAATATACACAACCGGCGCACTCGGCGACATCGGTATCGTAGCATCCCGCGCAAGAACCATCCCCCTCGGCACATTCGACGTCGGCTACACAATCGGCAGAAACAAAGAGATAACAGAAGACAAGGCAACCATTCAAAACGGCTGGTTCAAAAAAACATCAAAACACATCACATTCTCAGGAAAAGAAGCAGACAAAGCAATAATCGAATTTGACGTAACAGGCATGAACGACTACGGAAACCTCACCATCTCTCTAAACAGCGAAATTATATACAACAATATCACCTATCCAAGACAATTCGTACTCATCATAGAAGACATCAAACCCACAAACAACCTCATAATCTCCACCACAAGCTCAGGACCGCGATTCTGGGCACCGTCAACATACAATTTAGAAGACCTCAGTGTAACCGTAGAAAAATACAACGACAAGACAAAAGTAATACCCTTCGAGATTTTCCCATACGAATACAAAGGCTGGGGCCATGGAACACTCTCATTTTCCGTAGACGACACACAAGGCTTCGCAGACCTCATCACATTGATCAACGAAAAAACAGTTTACGAAGGAAGGCCATTACCCGGCGACATCATAGAAAAAGACTTCACAAAAAAAGACACGACCATAATACCCGGCGAAAACCTGATAACCTTCAAGACCCGCAAAGGAGTGACTTACAACCTCGAAAACGTAGAACTGATGGTTTCCTATTACGCTAGCGGCGAATCAAACATAAAAGTAATCAACTTTGACGCAGGCCGCTGGTGGACAATCCTGGCGGAAACAGCAAACGTGGCCGGCGAGATAAAATTCTTCACAGAAAAAGTAAACATCGACAGCGGAATAACCGTTTACCTGAACGACAAGACCTACTACATACCGCGTCTGGATGAAAACGAATGGTTCTCTGTCGAATTTACATCTGACGACCTCAAAGAAAAAGACAACGAACTAAAATTCTCCGCCACAGGAAGCTACAGGATAGGCGCCCTTGAAATAAGCGTTCAGGCAACAGAATAATTTTATTTTCTGAACATAATAGCAAATCTTATTTGTATCATCATGAGATGACCTGTTACTATGCATTTCTATTTTTGAAAAACTCAGTAATTATATCTATCACAATAGATTATAATCCTATTCTTTGAGCAGGGCAAATAGAAATCTTTTTCATCGTATATTCATATGTTCAGGCATCCCGACGATGAAAAAGCTTGAAAATTTCATAAACCGCACATAAAACTTTCATGATTTCAGATTTCAATATGAACTCACAAAATCTTTATATATCG
>JAFCBW010000150.1 GCA_017610525.1 Candidatus Nanohalarchaeota archaeon
TGATTGCTGTGATTCCATTTAGGGTTTTTAATGTATATAAATCTTAGACAAACTGAATTGCTTATCCCAAATAGAAATAACGAGTTTGGCACTAACAAATATATAATCCGGAAAACAGAAATAACCTATAATAAATAAAATTAGCAGGTGAAAGACATGGTATGGGAAACATATGCGGTATTAATTGGTTTAATTTTTCTTTTGGGCATAAGAATAGTCCGCCCGACACAACTCGGCGTCATAGAAAGGCTCGGGAAATACACAAAGACAGCAAATCAGGGATTCCACTGGATAATCCCTATAATTTACAGGATGACAAAAGTAAATGTGACCGAGCAGATGGTCGACGTAGAGCCCCAAACAGTCATCACAAAAGACAAGCTTAATGTAGTAGTTGACGCTGTTGTATATTACCAGATAAAAGATGTTGTAAAATCAATCTATAATGTTGACAACCATCGGGTCCAGTTGACCTCTCTTGCAAGAACCACCCTGAGAGCAGTCATAGGCAAGATGACTCTGACTGAAGCCAATGAAAACAGGGACGAGATAAACACAAAAGTTGAATCAATACTTGGCAAGGAGACCAAAAGCTACGGCGTTGAAGTCCTGCGCGTTGAAATCCAGACCCTGGAACCTCCCCAAGATGTACAGGAAGCCATGAATCAGGTCGTGAAAGCAGAGCAGGAAAAAATAGCAGCAAAGGATTTGGCAACTGCTGCTGAAACCAAGGCAGACGGCGATAGGCGCGCAGAAATAAAAAAAGCAGAAGGAATAAAGCAGGCGCTTATACTCGAATCCGAAGGCAAGGCCCAAGCCATCATAAAAGTGGCAGCAGCAAGAGCAAACGAGATACAGGTCGTGAATGAGTCAATAAACAAATACTTCAAAAACGAAGCGCAGATATATAAGAAACTAGAAACAACAGCACAGTCGCTTGAAAGAGGCTCAAAATACGTCATAGACTCAAGAAGCAACATCATGAACGTAATCAGCGACGTTGCCGGGGTAGCGCCGCTGCCTGTGAGGAAACCACCCCAAAAGCCAGACAAGCCAAAAAAATAAAAAATCAACTATCCATTATGGATTGATATCATCTTAAGTGACAGATATAATCCATAATGGCTCTCTTTACTTCTGAAAAATCCGGTGCAACAGGGACAAGACTTTCCATCTCTGTTTTCCATATTATCTCCTTAAGCGCAAGTCTCTCCTCAAAATCCTTTAGCACCCATGATAGCAAAACTATAGTGAATGCACTAATAAATTGAGTAGAGTGCCTTCCCATATCCTTAAAATTGCTCTGCAATTTTAGGATTTTGAAAATTTGTACCAAATTTCCAATTTTCGAAATTCGAAATGTGGATGCATTTCGAAAATCCAGAAAATCGGAGATTTTCCAGGATACATCAAAGCAATTTGGTTTTAGGTAATGTTTGCTCATTTATTTCATGCCTTGAGTATACAATGAGAAATAATAATATTCCTACTCATACCTGAGCGCATCAACCGGCTTCAGCTTAGACCCATTATACGCAGGAACAACCCCTGAAATCACCCCGATAACAATTGAAACAGAAAGCGCAAGAACTACAGCGTCCATACTGACTATCGTTGATGCCCCCCCTTTTGCCATCGGCACCCCTCCCATAAGCATAGGCACAAATCCCGACAGCACAACACCAAGAAGCACGCCGATCAACCCGCCCACAAGCCCGATAAGGCCTGCATTCAAAAGAAAAATCAGAAGAATATCCTTGTTTCTTGCACCGATGGCTTTCATAATCCCTATCTCTTTTGTCTTCTCAAGAACAGATGTAAACATAGTATTTGCAATCCCGACAGCACCCACAAGAAGAGAGACAGCAGCAATTGCAGTCAAAAACAGAGTCATTGAACCGAGCATTTCAGATTTCATCTCCTGGAACTGTTTGCTTGAAGATACAGTAAAATCCTTGTTTCTCTCAGTCACATGCCTTATCATCATCAGCTTATGCTCAATTTTCTCAATAACATAATCAAGATCATCTTCATTTTTGATTTTGACAACAATAGAATCATAGACCCCGTTTTCCTTGTCATCAAGAACCGTGTACGCCATCTGCAATGGCATGATGATGCTGGTACTTGAATCATCAAGCACACCGACAATCCTGAATGCCTTATCCTCAATATTGACCATCTTGTTTATTCCAAGCGGCTTGTCAAAGTAACTGTCTGCCAATCTTGCGCCGATGACAATGACATTCATATCAGCAGGGCCAAGCATCCTCCCGTCCCTCAACTCAGTAATGGTTATCTCAGACCACACTTTCTGATCCACCCCTGTAAGGTAAACAGAGCCGCTCTTTCCAAGATAATAAATCTTCGCATTACCCCTGATATTAGTATCAATTAATTCAATATCCGGGATGCCCTTCAGTGCCTGCAGATCAATTCTATCCAACACAATTTCCTCTTCAGTGGCTGTGGAACCAGAACTACTGGGACTCGCCTTTCCATGGCTAAATACCCTGCCCTTGGAAAACCCGGCAGTAATCGTAAGTATATCTCCGCCAAGACCGCTCATCTGAGCATCCATACTCTGTTGAAGGCCCTCGCCAAGTGACATGATGGCAATAACTGAGCCCACACCTATGACTATGCCAAGAATAGTAAGCCAGCTTCTAAGCTTGCTGTGTATTACCATATTAAATGCATGTTTCAGGCATTTACTTGTTTTCATTTTTTAACCCGCTAATTTCTTTTTTCTGTGTCTTCTGTATAGAAAAACCACAATAATTAATCCAAATCCTAATGCAATCCATTGAGTGGTTGTAATCCCTTTTTGTGTTGGATTCACCTTTCCGCCTCGTGACACATAGGCAGATTTTGCATATGTTTCACTGTTGGCATTGATAATGACAACATTTTTCACCGTTTTCCGCTCACCCATTGT
>JAFCBW010000151.1 GCA_017610525.1 Candidatus Nanohalarchaeota archaeon
CCAGGCATAAAAAGAAGAATCGCCGATCGGATTTTCGAATTTAGGTATTCGCAAAAGAAAAACGGCAGGGGAATGGGCCTTTACATCTCCCGAGAAATCCTACGAAGAGAGGGGCTAGACCTCGTTCTGGAAAAACGCGGTGAGAATGTAAGACCGGTATTCAGGATAGTGTTTGGGTCAGGGAAACAAGAGGAGGAATACGATGAGTAGTTTCGACGAAATGTGCAAAGAAGCAGTCAAGCGTTTCATCAAAACCGTTGCCATCATCGATGACGAGGCGACATACAATATGCCCCATCCATCCCAGGAGGACAAAGATAATGCGAAGACGGTAAAATTTCCTGTTACTGGTCTCATGACCGGCAGCAAGGATGTAGACTCTTCGGTGACCAACGGAGACCCAATCGAAGGGGAATTCCAAGACAATCACGATGATTTCAGTCTGCTTGATGCGAAGGTCGTAATCAATGCCTTTGCGGATATGGGTATTGTATGCGGTATCCAGTGTCCAAAACATGAAAAAGACCCGGAGGAACGAGCAGTTAAATTGGCGGCATCGGTTGACGTCCTTGTCATTGATTGGGTTCTTGCTAAAGATAATAGGTCGCTTCCTCGCGATATCATTAAAAAGATACTGGAAGAAGATAAAAGCAAAGGCGGTCGAATGCGCCTCATAGTTGTGTACACATCCCATAACTATGTCGACCAAATGCTGAAGGACATTAAGAAAAATGCTGACGATGTATACGGTGACGGTCTGGTCATGGAAAAAAAGGACCACCTCATAAAAGGCGACTATCTTCGAATTGTTATTCTCAACAAAAAAGCAACGATGAATCCACCAAGAAAAGATCGAATAGTTCCCTTTGACCAATTGCCTGATTACATCATTTCAGAATACGCCGAGTTAGTGAAAGGTGTTATCCCTGGCGCGACACTGCACGGCATCGCCGCCATGAGGGAAAATACACATAAACTGCTCTCGATACTAAATAGCAATCTGGACGGGGCATACTGCTTGCATCGTGCGTTACTTCCCGAGCCCTCGGACAGCGTGGATTTTGCCATGAATCTGATAACAAGCGAAATAGAGACTGTTATTCGAACGGATGCCGAAGCGCGTCAAATCGTCGATGAAGAAGGATTAAAGTCTTGGCTTGATGACTATATTGGGGATAAAGATAAACGTCCTTATGGCAAAAGTTCGCTTTCTGGAAAAACCATAAAAAAAAGCATAATAAACGGGCAACTTTGCAGCAATGATGGAATCGAAACCATAAAAAGGGAATACTCATCTAATTGGATTCAAGATAAAACTGACAATAGACAAACATTGAAAGACATTTATAAAAATACAATTACTCTGGATAAAGCAAAGCAATACATCGAGAAAAATAACTGGGAAAGCATCAAAGGATGCGATCCACCAAAGAAGACACGTTTCGCAGAGGTTTTGTATGATTCTTCTGGAAAAGCTATATACGGATGCAATGAATTATCTCATTTACAATGCACTGCTCGGGATATTGGGAACCGATTGTACCCCGACAATTCGCAGAGTCCAACACTTCAATTGGGTACAATCATAAGAAAACGAAATGGGGATTCCAGTGAGTGGTTCCTTTGCCTCACACCCCTCTGCGATTGCGTACGTTTGAAGGAGGAATCAAACTTCCTCTTTTTACAACTCTACCCAGGAACAAAAAGTAGCGCTGACATCATTATTAAAACCCAAGATGGAACGTTTGAGCCCCTTATAGTAAAAAATGAGAAAATTAGGACATTAACAATACCATTCAAACCAACAAACGGGAGCAACCGCATTAATGCACATCGCTGGAAAAAGGAATGGCGTGTTAAATCCAATGGTATCAGTTATCAATGGGTGGGCGAACTCCGCTATACAAAGGCTCTCGCAATCGCACATCAAGTTGCGGCTAATACATCCAGGGTGGGTGTCGACGATTTTGAATGGCTCCGTCAACAAGCAACTTTGTAAAATCAGATGAAATATCGGTTGTTCAAATATGGCAGATATGTATTCCAAGGAAAAGCGCTCCGAAATAATGTCCAAAGTCAGGAGTAAAAACACAAAGATTGAACTGGACGTAAGAAAAGCATTATGGGCCAGAGGGGTTCGATATCGTATTCACAATTCGAACATTCCCGGCACTCCCGACATATCCTCTAAGAAAAATAAGGTCGCTGTGTTTCTTGACGGATGCTTCTGGCATGGCTGTAAAAAGCATGGTTCGATTCCGAAAACGAACACCAAGTTCTGGAAAGATAAAATTAACAAGAATATACAAAGGAGAGAAAAAGTAAAGGCCGAGTTGAAAAGGGAGGGCTTTACCGTATTAGAGTATTACGAATGTGATTTGAGAAAGAATATGGCTGGCATAATCGATGAAATAACAGAATATTTTAGATTTTGAGCACTATGATGGAACTCCCCTTAACGAAAGGACCCTTTTATTGAAAACTATGCCAAGTCCCAGATGTTCAAGAGAATTAGAAACTTCTCCGTTCCTCATTCACTTCGTTTGTTGCGGTGCTTGACCCCGTTGCACTCTCGCTTTCGGTTCGGATCGTTTAACAGGCGGGTATTTGGCTCGCTTCACTGCGCTCGCCTGACCCAAATTTGCCCCCATTGGTCACAAACTTCAGATACCCGCCTGTGCCGATGACCTCACCAGTTGCACTATACTATCAAGCACATCCGGCGCATCGTCTTGCTCACTGGTTAGCGGGAACCTCAATAGCTGGTTGACCAGACACAGAATGCACCCCCACATTTATCTCTGAACATGATATTATTATATCAGATAAAAAGCATAATAATCCAAATATCATAACATGGAGGATACCCCTAATTGACCAGACCACCCAGACTTGTAGCATGGGAACTGACCAGGGCCTGCAAC
>JAFCBW010000037.1 GCA_017610525.1 Candidatus Nanohalarchaeota archaeon
TGGAGTTGGAACTATGGGCGCAGACAAAAATAAGCTAAGCTGGTGCATGAAACAGAAAAAAGGCATCGCATTGACTGAAACAAAACCTCACCTGAGTGATTCTTATATGCACGAAGCAGATGACACACTGGAAAATGTACTTGTCACCAAAGGAAAATGGAAAGTCATAACTGCATATTATGCCTGTTATAATGCGCTTTATTCCATATTGATGAAATGCGGAATCTGCTCAGAGATACACGATTGCTCAATTGAGCTTATGGCTCTTTTCGATTTTGAAGACTCAGAAATAAAATATATAAGAACCCTCAAACAAGACAGGATACAAGTCCAGTATTACCTCGAGAAAATATACCTTGAGGATGAAAACAATGTCCGGAAGTTCATATTCAAATGCAAGCAGATACTGAATGACCTGAACAGTTCAAAGATTGAAAATGCAAGAAAACTTCTGGAATCTGGATAACACAGAAACGCTACTTCTCAAAAACAATCCCCGCATAACCAACAATAGCATCCTTGCTCTTGGACACATCATAAGAAGTCCCATACTTGACCAGCCGCCCCTTGGCGCCGCGGACAGCACTCAAAAGCACAGCCATCGGCGCATACCCGCAAACCGTAGACGCCCTCGAAAGCTCAATAACATCATCCACCCTGAAATCAAGAACAGCATCAATGATCTCCTTATCCGTCTTCTGGACCCATTGCGCCTCATCTTTATCCACAGGCGCAAAACCATACATCGCACCGAAATGCGTAAAATCAGAACTGGCAATCACAAGCGCCCTCTTACCCTTAACAGCATCCCGTACAGCCTCACCAAGAGCCTCGTAATTCCCTGAATTCAAATCAGAAGACACAGAGATCGCAACAAGCTTAAAATCCCCGAGCACCTTCTGTAAAAACGGCAGCTGAACCTCAATAGAATGCTCATACATATGCGCAAGCTCATCAAAATGCGCAACCTCACACCCCTTGACAATAGCGTTCCCAACCTCAGAATCACACTCAACAACACCAAGCACCGTCTCCCAATCCTCAGGAGACACAGCAACCCTCTCACCGACACCCGTATGATTAGTACCGAGAACCACAACAACATCAAACTTAGCAAGCGCCCCAAACACATGCGCAGCAACAGACCCCGAATACACATAACCCGCATGCGGAACAACAGCCCCGACAATACCGGAAGAAGTCTTCACCTTCGCATCAGACAGAAGTTTACCTACAAACTTATCCAGCTCATCCTTTGAAAAAGGATAAAACCCCTCAGCAACCGCCTCGCGCATACCTATTATTAGTCATATGCTTGTATTTAAAGCTATGCCAGAACAAGAACCCAAATCAATCACATCTTCTAACCTCGCAGATATAAGATATCTGTGTAAGTGCTTTAATCTCAACACAAAGACCTCCCGCTTCCTCAACCAGTCTCCTCAACATTTCCTCTGAAAATCTCTCAGATATAAGCCCCTCGCTCAGGTAAACCGCATAGTCATCCATTTTTTCAACATTCAGCCCAAGCATCTTATAGAAACGCAATTGAGTATCAAGAGCATTATCAGAATAAACACTCAATATGATCCTGCCATCTGGTTTCACAATACGCTGCATTTCTCTAAGAACAGAAACCTTATCGTCACCCAGATTCCCAAAAGTATTGTACACACACAAAACACAATCAAATAAATTGTCCCTAAAATTCATATTCTTTGCATTTGCCAAAAATATACCTGTATCTTTGAGAACTTTTCTGGTCACATCCACATGACGCTCACTAAAATCAACACCAATACGCATGCCTGCAATATCCTGTAGCCCCCATAACACGCGCCCGGTACCGCATCCTATATCCACAACAGACTCACCGCTTTTAACAATATTTCGAAGATAGCCTGTCTCCCTTTCAAGATATTCTTCTATCTCCCTTGGTCTTACACAAAGGTCGTTTTCAAAAAACAGATGATTATAAAATTGTTTCACCCTAGAATCTCTTTGTTGTGATAACATACCCTGCGTATAATATACGGAATAAATAAATCCTGCTCCAAAAAATACGAAAAATATATACTATTTATAGAATATATCGTATAATATTCGACAAATAGAGTGATAAAATGAAAAAAATCAACGAAAAAGAGCGCCAACTACTGAATTTGCTCCAGCAGGGAGACATGTGCGTGCCTAGGACAACGCGGCTTGCGCACAAACTACAAATACCCACAACAACAGTCCATTCAAAACTGAAGAAATTAGAGAAAGAAGGCATAATCAAAAGCTACACTGCAGAACTTGACACAAAAAAACTAGCAAAAAGCCCCGTTATTTTTGCTGTAATAAAAGTGAATTATGAGAAAGTATATCACAACAAAGAAGCCATGGAAGACTTCGGCTCAAGACTGGCAAAAATCCCGGATATTCTTGAGGTACACTCCTGCTCAGGAGACTGGGACTATCTCATAAAAATCAAAGCCAAAGATGCAGGCGAATATGCATATATTGCGCAAAAGAAAATACTTCCAATCGGAGGCATCCAGAAACTGGAAAGTTACGTCTCCTACATTACCTACAAAGATACATCAAACATCAAATTATCGGGCAATCAACCGACAAGATAACCAAAAACCCCATTAGCCCCATAAGCAAACGCATAAGTAATAACCGCCGCCGTAACCACACCGCTCGCAATAACCAGGAACGACTTCTTCTTATCAAGCCCAAGCACCGCAGCAAGCAAAGCGCCAGTCCACGCACCTGTCCCCACCATCGGGACCGCCACAAACCCGAAAAGGGCAAGCTCCTCATAGGCCTCAAACTTCTTCCTGTTCTTGTCAATCTTTTTCGTAATCCTTTTGCCAAGAATAAAATTCACAATCTTCATAAAACTCGCCCTATCAAGAAAAAAGAATATTATCGGCACAACCATAATATTAGCAAAGATTGAGCCAAAAAAAACCAAAAAAGGATCAATACCCTTCATGACCCCATATAGTATAGATGCCCTGCACTCACCAAACGGCAGCGCAGCAACCAAAAGCATAATGACTACAGGGTCAACATCCCCAAACATACCGCTAACCAACTGCGCCAAATCCACAAAACCCCACCTCTAACTCAAAAGCGCCGGTTAAACCCGCCGCGGCGCTCAGATCTCATACCGCCCCTGCCGCGTCTGTCACCATCATCCCTGCGCACAACAGGGCTGTCAGGCATCTCAAAATCCTCTGCACTGAACTTATACTCTGCATCGCCCTTGATATCGCCCCTGATTTTCAGGTACTCACGCGCAAGAATCCAATACACAAGCGCAACAGACTTCTTGCCCTTATTATTCAAAGGCACAATCAGATCCACATACTGAGGGTTATTATAAGTATCACACAATCCTATGACCGGCACATTAGCATTAAACGCCTCAAGAACAGCCTGCCTGTCAGCAAACGGGTCAGTGACGACAATTACCTTCGGCTCAAAATACCCTTCATAATTTGGATTCGTAAGCATACCCGGCATAAACCTGCCCCACTTGGCACGCGCCCCGATAGCTTCCGCAAACTTCACAACAGGCTTATGCCCATTCTTCTTCCTGGAAACCACAAGGATATTCTCCGGCTCGCACTTGGCAAGCATCTGTGCCGCAAGCCTGATACGCCCATCGATCTTCTGGATATCAAACACTGCAAGCTTATCCGGCCTGACCTTATAGATATAAGGTGCCATCACCTTAAGCCTCTGTATCATACCGATATGGATACCAGTAGACAGATAAACATTCAACGGAACCAACATTTCTCTCTGCGCCATACAAATCACCTAAATTCATTATTTCAAACGGTCACAAGCTCCAACATCCTTATCCATGCATCATGCAAAAAAGAATACAGTGCTAACCAACCTTTCAGTTGATGTGTCAGCAACAAGACGTTCTTATAGTATCTATCGCTGCACTCACACTAAACTTAACACATCAAGTTTATAAATGTTTAGTCAAACATCGATACAAATTCATGCTTTATGTATTTATTTTACACCCTAAAAAACGAAACATTTATATATTATAGCGAATTATAGTTTACTATGGCAACAACAATTCAAATAAGTAATGATTTACAACAAGAACTCAATAAGATGAAACTTTTTACAAGAGAAACCTATGAAGAAGTTATTTGGAACGCTATTGAAGACACCAAAGAATTATCAGAACAAACAAAAAAAGAGATTCTTGAATCAAGAAAAGAGATTGCAGATGGTAAGTTCGTAACTCTTTCAGAACTTGAAAAAAAATACAACATTCATTAGGTTTCTAAAATGTATGATATAATTCTTGCAAAAAGTGTTGAAAAATATCTGGATAAACTTGACGCTAAAGATAGAGAAAGAATTATTATTGCACTGCGAAAATTAAGAATAAGACCTGAAAGTTATCTAAAAAGATTAGTTGGAGAAAAATCATACAAATTCCGGGTCGGTAACTACAGGCTGATTATCGACTTAAATAAAAACCAATTATTGATTCTGGTTATAAATATCGGTCATAGAAGAAACATCTACAAATAGGCGTCTGCTGCGCAAAAGAAAAATTATAATCCATGAGATATTCATCAATCAGGGATTAGACACCCTAAACAAGCTTCTTCTTCCTGAACTCGACATACATCTCCTTCTTGGTAAGCATAATCGCCCCGAACCCGAACACAAGCACCAAAAACGAGACAATCCCTGAAATCCCGGGCACAAGCCCAGCCACCTCAAACGCAAGCAACCCCCAAAACAGCATCCACACAAGCGAATCACTCTTACTGCCACCCATATTCAAAATAAGCTTACCCACAAAAACACTGACATAGGCCTTCGACACATATATCGCAATAACATACCCGCAAAACAAAATCATCGCAAGCGGCAGCCCCACAATAGTAATCATCAGAAACAACCCGACAACAGGCACAACAATAAGCCCCAAAATCCCCCACAGCCCACACCTCAGCCCGGACTTCTTCAGGTTATTGCACACATTGCGCGTACAGGCAGGAAGCATCCGCACAAGCAAAAACCCGACAACAAAGATAGACAAAAACCCTGAAAGCCATGAATTAAACTTCTGAAGATCACTCCTCTGGCGCCCTTCATCCGGAATCTTCTTATTCACATTCCCGGCAATAGAAGCCCCCTCATCAACAACAATATCATACTCACAGGTATAATTGACATCCCCCGCAATCTCAGCACCCGCAAGAATCTGCGGCGCCCCATCCGAATCAATAACAACATCTCCCAAAACAGAACCGCCAATCTCAACAATCGGCCCATGCACCAAAAGATTGCGCAAGATATCACCATAAACACCAACATCACTGGCAGCAATAATCGCATCCCTGCCAACAGAACTATCCTCACCCATCTTAAAACTGCCAGAAGCAGCCAAAAGATTATCACCTACATCAGAAAAAATCTCAACCTCTCCTCCCCCAAGAACCGCATCATCAGCCACATCTCCCGTGACCTTAATAGTCCCGCCTGCAATCAGCACATCCCCCGTCACATCACCGGACACAACAATATTCCCGCCAAAAGCGACAAGATCACCGTCAACCGTACCCTTAATATCAATATCTCCGCCCATCACAACCAGGTCATCAGCCACAACCTCATCTGCAGCAAGAACAAACTTCTCTGCGCTCTCAACCTGCACAGCAAAAGCACAGGGAAAACAAACAAAAAGTGCCATAAACCCGAACAACACGCAAAAAGACATTCTTAAAGCATCCATACACCAACCACCCCATAGAGACCCACAAGACTATATGCTACATTATGCAGCCCGATAAATAAAAACATATCGTCTGCACACAACCAAAATTCATGTAAATTAACAACAATGTTCCAAATGAAACAAAAACCAACTTCAGTGTCCCATATAAGTCACAAACTAGATAAACGCCATGAACCCATATACACAGGATAAAAATGAACTCACCCCAAACAGCATACCCAATAATATCCGCACAGGATATTACAGAAGTAGACATAGCTAAATTAACATATCTCATCAACGACTCCTTCAAAACCTCCAAAAAAGAACTGGTAGACAACTACTTCGAAAAAGAAGACATATCTGAAATATTCTATGTAAACTCCACTGAAGAATCCTCTGAAAACTACATCGGCGCAGCAATAATACAAAACATAAACAACACCACATACCTCGACAAACTCGCAGTAAAAGATACCGGCAACGGCCTCGGAACAGCCCTCTGGAACGCCGTAACAGGCAAATACGATAAACTGGTCTGGCGCGCATCACGCGACAATCCCGCAAACGATTTCTACGAAGGTAAATACGACGAAAAGATAAAAACCGATGACTGGAACATCTACTATTATGGCCTAAACAACCTCAAAGAGAACGAATTCAAAGAACTGATTGATGCCGTAGCCAGCAAAAACCCAACAATGATATCCGCCTAGACCCTATCAATCAGCCCTAAAACAACACCCTCCACTTCACCCACATCCTTCCCAAAAGCAAGAATACCCTCTTCATGCCCTCCCATAACAATAACCCTCCCTTTGCGCACATCCCCCTTCTTAACCAACCTCATAATATCGCGCGCCATCTCAGGCGTCCCATAAAGCGCATCAGGAGACGTAGTAGGTACCTTCCCATACAATTTCTTCCACAAAGAAAGACAATGCACATGAGCCACCGCATTGACATCCGCGCAAGACAGATAGGCTGCCGCATGGCTAAGCGACTCAGAAGACGCACGTATTGGCCCGACACACCGGAGCCAATTCTTATCAAAATCAAACTCCACAACCCGGCAATAATGCTCCCCCGAAAGCTTCTTCAACCCCCCCGTAGCAGAGCCGCTAATAACAAACTCATTCGACCCGCCGGCGCGCGCACTCACATTCCCGAACCCCACACCATCATCATGTACCCCGATCAGCCCAAGCCCATACAGCTTATCCCTCAATGCATTGATCCCGGCAATACCAGAAAAAGAAAGCGCACTAGCGCGAACCCACTCACAATCAAACTTAATATATCCTTCATCATCCATGTTAACAACCGCCTTGCATACCCCACAAATATCGCAAAAGGTTTTTGACACGCAAAGATTCCGCATGCTACTATACTCAACTTGTTGAGTATTTTGAGCATTTGCTCAAAAGCTTGGAACGCAAGTTCCATGATTTTGAGTGTTAACTCAAAAGCTTAACACGGTAGTGTTATGATGTGGGAATCCGACTTGCCGGATTCACTGCAGTCAATAAAGTAGCGGAATCTTTAGCGTTTAGAGCCCCGCAAAAATATACGAGGCGCAACTTAATATCCTTTCAGCACACAGAACAAATTCAACATCAAAAATACCAAATCAAAACCAAAACTAATAAACTTACCCCCCAAATAAGTACCTATGCAGCCAACACAGGCAATAATCCTCTGCGCAGGCAGATCAAGCCGCTTCTGGCCCCTGTCCGAAGAAAGCCACAAGTCCTCAATCAGGATAATGGGGCGCCCCCTGATAGAATACACAATAGACAGCATCATAAACTCAGGCATAAAAGACATAATACTCATAGAACAGAACAAATTCAACCTCAAAGACATCCTCGAAAAAAGACCGGGCATAAAACTGAGCCACGTCATCCAAAAGACACCAAAAGGCATGGGAAACGCCCTAAAGCAGGCAGAACCCCAAATCAAAGGACAGTTCTTCGTCCTGAACCCCTACCACCACAACGCAGAAAAATACATCACCCCCATGCTAAAAAAATCAAAAGAAACCGGCTCACAGATGATACTCCTCGGCGCCCCGACAACAACCCCCGAAAACTACGGCATCTTCAAACTAGACGGCGACATAGCAAAAAGCATCACAGAAAAACCCAAAAAACAAGACGCACCATCCAACACCCGCGCAATCGGCATCTACTTACTCCCAAAAGACTTCTTCAAGACATACGGCCTGATTGAGGAACACGAATACTCATTCGAAGAAGCCCTCACAGACTACATGAAACAGAACACAGTCCGCATAACAACAACCAAAGAGCCCACCCCCACCCTAAAATATCCCTGGCATCTCCTGAAATTCACAAAAGCCCTGATGGGAGCGCACCTAAAACAAAACATCCACTCAACACCGGACAAGACCGCAACAATCAAAGGACAGGTCCACATAGGAAAAAACACAAAAATCTATGAAAACGCCGTCATCAAAGGACCCGCATACATCGGCGACAACTGCATAATCGGCAACAACGCAATAATCAGAGACTACACAAACATAGAAGACGGCGCAATGATAGGCGCAAACTCAGAAATAACAAGAACCATCATCCAGAAAAACACCCACATCCACTCCGGCTTCATCGGCGACACAATAATAGCGCAAAACACAAAAATCGGCGCAGGCATAATAACCGCAAACAAAAAAATAGACCGAAGTCAAATAAACACAAAAGTAAAAGGCAAAAAGACCCAAACAAACCTCACATCTCTCGGCGCAATCATCGGGCAAAACACAACACTAGGCATAAACGTAAGCACAATGCCCGGCGTAATGATCGGCTCAAACACCATAATCGGCTCAAACACAGAAGTCAGCCAAAACATAGGCTCAGACACAATCCACTACACAGAATTCAAAAAAACAACCAAAAAGAAAAAATAAATGCAACTCAGGCAACCCGACACATTACCTCATTTCAGGATACATTTTCAATAACCCTTCACTAATTATTCTGCCTGAAGGAGTCAAAAAGAAGCCGCTGGATGTTTCTTTAACTTTATGCATCTCAATTAATTTCCTGACAATTTCATTTTCAGATAATTTAACTGCTGTATCTTCACCAAATGCCTTCTTTTTATATAATTCCGAAAGTACAACATCCTGTTCATTAAACTGGGGAAAATATTTTTCTCTCATTGTTTGGAGACGTTGCTCTGAGAAATGAGCAAGTTTTTCTATTCTTTCTTTTTTCCATAGTTTTAATGTTGGGGTTTTCTTAACTGAAATGACAATCCCCTTCTGTTCTATTATAGATAAAATA
>JAFCBW010000152.1 GCA_017610525.1 Candidatus Nanohalarchaeota archaeon
CACTCCAACACAACAACTTGTGCGCTCCAACAACAAACCACCAAATATCACATTCACAATAATCATCATGGAACTCACACACATTCCTTCCACACAATAGCGATTCAGGCGCTCCAGCGCCTACTCCACTCATGGCACTACCCAACTATACCTCTCAGGTATCTTCTAATTATCACCACAAATAATTCCCAACAAATCATGACCCCAAATCATTCATTTTAGTGCAGAACAAATTCAACACAGCGCAATGGAATGAACCAACAAAACTTAGAGCCGTTCACAACCCTGTTCAGAATCATGGGTATTCCTCTCCTACAAATAGTCCGCAATTCCACCACACTAAACAAACATTGGCTTTTCAGAATCGTGTGCATTTTCACGTGCGCAGAACCGTCCAGAGGTCGTCCAGTATCTGGTGCATACTCTGGATACAGAATCATGGATATTTTCGTTCAAAATTATGGATACGATGTTTTCAGGATATGAGTTTTCCTGGTCTTTTCTGACTCTTGCTTTAATCCGGAAAACCGGGCATTTGCTTTTGATGGCTCAAACTTTAATGAGAATACAATGTCTTTCTTGTTGGCAGGAATGAATCTGATATTCGAAAAATTGTTTTTAAAAAAGGGTTTTTTGGGTGTCTTGTTTTTCTTTTATGCGCATGTCTTTTTTGCTTTTTTCTGTTTTTTTGTTTATGTCTAGTTCTTTCTTTGTGGTTGTTTTGTCTGGTTTATCTTTTTTTGTTTCTTTTTCTAGCTTTTTTTGCGCTACCGGCTGGAGCATGTATTTTTTTATCATCCTGAAGTCTTCTTTTTCCAGGCCGGCCTGTATGTTTTTTGCGCGCGCGATAACCTCTTTCGGCAGGCCGCTTAGTTTTGCTACCTGGATGCCGTAGCTTTTGTCTGTGCCGCCTTCTACCAGCTTTCGCAAGAAGATTATTGTGTCTTTTTCTTCTTTAGCGGTCATGTGATAGTTTTTTACGCCGTGCATCTCGTCTTCCAATACATTCAATTGGTGGAAGTGGGTCGCAAACAGGGTCTTTGCGCGGATGGTCTCGTGTATGTATTCTGCGCATGACCATGCAATGCTCAGGCCGTCGAATGTTGATGTGCCGCGGCCGATCTCGTCGAGAATGATTAAGCTTTTGTCTGTAGCGTTGTTCAGTATGTTTGCTGTCTCGTTCATCTCTATCATGAATGTGGATTGCCCCATCGTAAGGTCGTCGTATGCGCCGATGCGCGTGAAGATGCGGTCTACTATGCTTATTTTTGCGCTTTTTGCGGGTATGAAGCAGCCGACTTGTGCCATTAGGACTAGTAGTGCTGTGCTTCTCATGTATGTGCTTTTGCCTGCCATGTTTGGGCCTGTGATTATCATGAGCCTGTTTTTTTCTGTGTCGAGGTAGATGTTGTTTGTGATGTATGAGTCTGTCATCTTTTCAACTACGGGGTGGCGCGCGTCTTTGATGTCGATTATGCCGGTAGTGTCTATACGTGGTCTTATGTAGTTGTTTTCGTGGGCGATGTGTGCCAGGGATGTGTAGAAGTCAAGCAGTGCTATGTTTTTTGCTGCATGCTGGATGCCTGTTATGTGTCTTGAGATGTCTTCTGTTAGTTTTGTGAATATGTTGTATTCTATTGCGACTATCTTTTCTTCGGCGCCAAGTATCTGTGATTCTTTTTCTTTCAGTTCTTCTGTGATGAAGCGCTCGCTGTTGACTGTTGTCTGTTTTCGGATGTATGTATTGGGTACAAGGTGGAGGTTTGCTCTTGAGACTTCTATGAAGTAGCCGAATACTTTGTTGAACCTGACTTTGAGTGCTTTTATGCCTGTCTTTAGTTTTTCCTCTTTTTCGTATTGGGTGAGCCATTCTTTTGCGTTGCCTGACAGATAGCGCAGTTCGTCAAGCTCTTTGTTGTATCCTGTTTTTATCATTTTTCCTTCTCTTGTGCTTAATGGGGGGTCTTCTGATATGGCTGTGTCGATCTTGTTGTGGATATCTTTCATGTTGTCCATGTCTTTTATTTTTTTTAGTTCTCTTGATTGTGTTTTGTCAAGGTGTTTTTTTAGGGTGGGGATCAATGCAAGTGTCTTTTTTAGTGCGAGAAGGTCGCGGGCGTTTGCGCTTCCGTAAGAGATGCGCGATATTATGCGCTCTATGTCGTAGGTTTCCTTCAGTGTGTCGCGTATGTTCTCTCTTGTCAGGTATTCGCATACCAGTTCTTCTACAGCGTCCAGGCGCATGTTTATTTTTTCGGGGTTGAGAAGGGGTTTGAGTAGCCTGTGTGCGAGCATTCTTGAGCCTGTTGCTGTGACTGTTTCGTCAATGATGTCTATCAGTGTTCCGCGTGCTGTGTTTTCGCGGATGTTTCTTGTGAGCTCGAGATTTTTCAGGGTTATGGGGTCTATTGTCATGTATTCTGTGCTGCTGTGGAGATGGATTTTGTTGATGTGGGCAAGTGTTGTCATCTGGGTCTCTTTGAGGTATGCCATGAGTGCGCCTGCGGATGATACTGCTACAGGGTGCTCTTTTATGCCGAAGCCTTCAAGGGATGCGACGTTGAGATGTGCTTTTAGTGTCTCTTCTGCTTTGTAGAGCATGAAGTTTTGTGCGGGATAAGGTGAGATTCTTGTGGATTGGTTTATGTTTTTTAGTGAGTTGTAGAATTTCTTGTCTGAGAAGAGTGCTTCTTCGATAATAATTTCTTTTGGTGCGTATCTGCTTATGTCGTTTATGAGTTCTTCGGGATTTTCGAATTGCGACACTAGAAATTCGCCTGTTGATATGTCTGTGACGGCCATTCCCATCTGCCTGTCTTTTTTGCAGACTGCTGCAAGGTAATTGTTGTGCTTTTCTTCGAGTGTGCCTGATGATAGT